>CAISIP010000463.1 GCA_903885415.1 uncultured beta proteobacterium | reverse complement strand
CTTGAGCTGCTCCGGGTTCCAGTTGTAGACGGTCAGCGCCAGCGGCACATCGCCCGACGCGACCAGCTGCGTCAGCAGCGAGTGGCCCTTGCGCGCCGATATGCCGTTGGTGGCGACGATGGAATTGAATAGCTTGGCGCCCTGTTCCTCGCCGAGCTCGGACAGCAGGGTGCCGAACCAGCCGTGGTTGTTCGCCTCAATCGCGATGCGGCCCTTCCACTTGGGGTCCTGCAGGTCTTCGTAGCGCTTGGGCAGGTCTTCCTTTTTTACCTTGCTCGTGTTGTAGGCGGCGGTCCAGACGTCGATCGTGATGCCGACCCATTCGCGGTGCGCCGGAACCGCTGGCGCGATCAGGTCCGCCTGATAGGGCGAGCGCACCGCGAGCAATAGCTGCTCGCGGTGCGCGGCCTCGTTTTCCGGCGCATTGTTCTGCACGATGTCGACGTCAAAGCGCCCGCCGCGCTGCTCGGTCGCGAGCCGCTGCAGCACCGCCTCGGAGCCGGCGCGCCATGCGCGCACCTTGATGCCGTACTTCTTGGTGAAGGCGGCCATCATGATGGTGAGGTTCGGATAGACGTGGTAGACCGAGAGCTCGCCCTCCTTCTTGGCCGCTTCTATCAGGCGTTCCTGTCGGTCCGGGCCCTGGTACAGCGCGATCTCGCGCGCTGCTGCCATCTTGGGCGTTTCCTGCGCGCTGGCGATCGGTGCCAGTGCGGCGCATAGCAGTGCGGGCAGCAGCAGACGTCTGAGTCGGTGTGGGGTCATGCCTGGGATCCTTGGTGCGGGGGTTGCGGCGGCGTTCAAATGCGTGCGGCGCGCGCGCGCCGCACCAGGTAGTCGAAGTTGATACTGTACTGCTCGGGTCGGGTGATGTTGTGGTGCAGCCGCGCGATGCTGGCGGCGTCGAACTGCGGGCCGGCGGGTCCGGCGGCATCGGCCAATAGCTGAATCTGGCAGGCGTTGTCGAGCATCAGCGCCAGGATCGTCGACTCCTCGATCGAAGCGCCGACGATCGCAGCGCCGTGGTTGCGCAGCAGTACCGCCTTGTGCGCACCCAGCGCGCGCGCGACGCCGGCCCCCATGTCCTGGCTGCGGATCAGGTCGATGGTCTCGGTGAAGTAGGGCAGTCCGTCGGAAAAGGCGACCGCCGGCTGGCTGACCGGGCGCAGCGGGGCGCCGGTGACCGACAGCGCGACCGCGTAGGTCGGGTGCGTGTGGATCACGCTCATCACATCGGGGCGGGCCTTGAATATTTCGGAATGGATGTAGACCTCGCTGTGCTTGCGCGCGCTGCCCGCCACTTTTTCTCCGTCGAGGTTGCAGACCACGATGTTCTCCATCGTTATTTCGTCCAGGCCGAAGCTGTGCGGCTTCATATAAAAGCGGGTGGGGTCGCCGGGCATGCGGATCGACACGTGGCCGCGCGTCAGGTCGCCCTGGCCTGCCGCGTCCAGCACCCGTCCGGCGTCGATGAGCTTGTGTTGGGCTTGTTCGGGGCTCATGCTGCTTCCCGTTTTTCTGCGGCAGCCTTGGCATCGCGCGCCTGGTCAAAGACGGCCGCCACCTGGTCGGCGATCGGCGAATATTTTGCGTGCGTTCGATACAGGAAGCTGGCGAAGCCGTCGCTGTTGTGGTGCTTCTTGCGCTCGTTGGGCAGGTCGATGCGGGTGTTGCGCGCCGGGTCGCGCACCAGCCCCATCGGGTCCAGGCCCTGCTGCATCTTCTTGATCTCGCGGCGCAGCACACGCCGGTACATCGCCACCCCCTTGTCGGTCGAGCCCAGATTCTCGCGGCTGCGGTCGGCTATCGCGCCCTGCGTGATCCAGGCCATCATGTCCTGCCCGTCGACATTGTCGACAATGAACTCGCCCTGGCTGTCCTTGAACGGTACGTCGTAGAGCTTCACGCCACGCAGCAACTGCTGCGGCACCACGGCGCCAGGCGGCGGCATGTAGGCGGTGTACCAGAGATGCAGCGTGTGGGTGTCGTCCACCGGAACCCGAAACTGGAAGGAGTAATAGCGGGTTCCGACGTCGCCGTTGCCGACCGCCAGCGTGTTGGGAAACACGATCGGGTGGCCAATGCGCCAGTCGTCGGAGTCCTCGGAATGGCCGGCCAACAGGCGGTGCTTGGTGATGCCGAACTCGAACTCGCGAAAGTCAATTTTTTCGTGGTGCGCGCTGATCGCCACGGTCACGCCTTCCTGCTCTTTCTGGAACTGGTAATGGTGGCCGTGCAGCCATTCGGTGTGGATCGGGTCGAGCGAATTCTCCATCACCTGCAGCCAGTTGACCGGCAGCAGCGCGCGCCCGAGCATGCGGATCGCGCCTTCGGCGACGAAGCCGTCAAAGCGCGGCAACAGCGGACGCGGCTCGGGCCCCAGGTAGGCGAACAGCAGGCCGCCGAGTTCCTCGACCGGGTAGGCGTCGGTCTTCATCTTGTCGCGGAAGGCGCAGTTGTCGGGCTCGTTGGGCTGGTTCAGGCACTGGCCCTGCGCGCTGAATTCCCAGCCGTGGTAGGGGCAGCGGATGCCGTCCTGGGTCGGTATTCCGTGCAGGAAGGACGCGCGCCGGTGCGGACATTGCTCGGCGATCAGCCCGCGCCTTCCCTGGCGGTCGCGAAACAGCACCAGGTCTTCGCCGAGCAGGCGCACTTTTCGGGTCCACCGGTCGTCGATTTCCGAGGCCGCGCAGATCGGCTGCCAGTAGCGGCGCATCAGCTCGCCCATCGGCGTCGCGCGGCCGACCTGCGTCAGCAGCCGGTTCTGTTCTTCGCTTTCCATGGTCTCTCCCGGTTGGCGTTGCCCGTGTGTCCAAATACTTAAGCACCCAAGTATCTGGCGCCGAATTTAGCGCAGTTCGGCGCTCTTTTAGCGTCGGGCCTGAAAAAAGTTCCGCCCCCCTACTTTCTGTGTGTACTTTGGCCTGTCGCCTCCCATGTGTGCCGCTGTTGCTCCATAAAATGAGGAGCCACTGGACTTTCGAGTCCGGCGGACGGCCAGTCGTTGCGCGTTGTGGGGCGCCGCGGTGTCGATGCAATCCATGTGCCCCATCACCAGGAAATCAGCGTGCTGCAACTGACGATCAATGACAAGTCCCATTCGGTGGACGCCGAACCCGAGATGCCCCTGCTGTGGGTGCTGCGCGACCTGCTCGGAATGACCGGTACCAAATTCGGCTGCGGAATCGCCCAGTGCGGCGCGTGCACGGTGCACCTCGACGGCGAGCCGGTGCGGTCGTGCTCGTACCCGGTGTCCGCTGCGGTCGGGCGCAAGGTGACGACGATCGAGGGCCTGTCTGCGGACGGATCGCATCCGGTGCAACTGGCCTGGAAGGCGCTCGATGTGCCGCAGTGCGGCTATTGCCAGTCGGGCCAGATACTGGCTGCCGCGGCGCTGATCCAGCGGATTGCCAAGCCCACCGACAAGGACATTGACGAGGCGATGACCAACATCTGCCGTTGCGGAACCTACCAGCGCATCCGCGCCGCGATCCATCTCGCGGCGCAGACCGGCAAGGGTGTGGGGTCGGTCATTCACATGAGCACTGTCTGAGGGGGGCTCCATGGCCGATCGCAAACCCGTGGGCAAGGCCCGTTTGACCCGCCGTTCCTTCGTGATCGCCGCAGCAGCGTCTGGCGGCGGCTTCGCATTGGGTTTTCACCTGGGCGCGCAGGCGCAGGGGGTACAGCCTGCGGCGGGAAGCGCCGAAGAAGTCAACGCCTGGGTGGTGGTGCAGCCCGACGAGCGCTGCGTGATCCGCATTGCGCGCGCCGAAATGGGGCAGGGAACCCATACCGGACTGGCGCAGTTGGTGGCCGAGGAGCTGGAATGCGACTGGGACAATGTCAGCCTGCAGCCGATCACCGCCGGCCAGAATCTGGCGCGCAAGCGCGTCTGGCGCAACATGTCGACCGGCGGCAGCCAGGGCATACGCCAGTCGCACGACTATGTGCGCCAGGGCGGCGCCGCGGCGCGCATGCTGCTGTTGCAGGCTGCGGCAAATCAGTGGCAGGTTCCACTGGCCGAAGTCAGCGTTGCCAAAGGGGTGGTGCGCCATGCGGCGAGTGGGCGCAGCACCAGCTACGGCAAGCTGGCGCCGGCCGCGGCCAAGCTTCCTGCGCCGGACCCCAAGACCATCGTGCTCAAGCACCCGCGCGACTGGAAAATCGCCGGCCAAGCGCTCAAGCGGCTCGACACCGCGCCCAAGCTCACCGGGCGGCAGCAGTATGCGATCGACCTGCAGCTGCCGGGAATGCTCTACGCGGCGATCAAGGCCTGCCCGGTTTTCGAAGGCAAGTTGCAAAGCTTTGACGCCGCCAAGGTCAGCGCGCGCCGAGGCGTGCGCGCGGTGGTGCGCGTCGGCGACAACGCGGTCGCGGTGGTCGCCGATAACTGGTGGCGCGCACGCACCGCGCTCGACGCGCTGCCGATAGTCTGGGACGAAGGCGTCCACGGCGCGCAGGACAGCGCGAAGATAGCCGCGCACCTGCGCGAGGGTTTGGGCTCCCGTGCCAATGTGTTCGCCGACATCGACGTCGGCAACGCGCCGCAGGCCATCGCCGGCGCAGCCAGGCGGGTCGAAGCGGTCTATTCACTGCCCTTTGTGACGCATGCCTGCCTGGAGCCGATGAACTGCACCGTGCGCATCACGCCGACCTTCGCAGAAGCCTGGGTTCCAAGCCAGAACGCCGAGGCCTCGCTCGCTGCGTTGTCGGCCAGCAGCGGCTTGCCGCTGGAGCAATGCGAGGTCTATAACCACACCGTGGGCGGCGGCTTCGGCCGGCGCGGCGGCAACCAGGACTTTGTCCGCCAGGCGGCTTTGATCGCTGCACAGTTCCCGGGCCTGCCGGTCAAGCTGGTCTGGAGCCGCGAAGAGGATATGACGCACGACTTCTTCCGGCCGATCGAGCAATGCAAGCTGTCGGCGGGCCTGGATGAAAAAGGCCAACTGCTCGGGCTGCAGCTGCGGGTTTCGGGACAGTCGATCAACGCGCAGCAGGCGCCCCACAACATCGTCGGCGGCAAGGACCGGCGCCAGTTGCAGGGCTACTGGCCCGAGAAGAGCGACGCGCAGCTGGGCTATACGGTGGCGAACCTGCGCACCGAATACGCGATGCGCAACACCCATGTCCCGGTGGGCCCCTGGCGCGGCGTGAACACCAATCAGAACGGCCTCTTTCTCGAGTGCTTCATCGAGGAAGTCGCGCGCGCGGCCGGACGCGACCCGCTGGAGTTCCGCCGATCGCTGATGCACAACCATCCCAGGCACCTGGCGGTGCTCAACGCCGCCGCCGACAAGGGCGACTGGGGCAAGCCGCTGGCGGCCGGGCGCCACCGCGGCATCGCCCAGTTCATGGGTTACGGCAGTTACACCGCAGCGGTGGCCGAGGTGTCGGTCAGCGGCGCCGAGGTCCGGGTGCACCGCCTGGTGCTGGCGACCAACTGCGGCCACGCCGTCAATCCGCAGCAGATCGCCGCGCAGGTGGAAGGGTCGGTCGCCTACGGCTTTGACACGCTGCAAAGCGAGTCGACGGTCAAGGACGGCCGTATCGTCGAGAACAACTTCCATCGCTATCCGATCGCGCGTCTTGCGCAGTTGCCGCTGATCGAGACGGTGATCGTGCCGACCTACGACTTCTGGGGCGGCGTCGGCGAGCCGACGATCTGCGTGGTCGCGCCGGCCATCATCAACGCGGTGTCGGCGGCAGCAGGAAGGCCGATTCGCAGCCTGCCACTTCAGCATGAGAACTTGCACATCGTCTGAGCCGTGCAGCGCCAGCCGCTGGCCGGCGGCGATGCTGCTCCTGTGGGCGCTGTGCGCGTCGGTGGCGGCACAGAGCCCTTCGCCCTTGGCGCTGCAGATCACCGGCGACGCGGTGATGCAGCCGCTGGGCGATGCGCCGGGCGATGCGCAAAGCGGCCGGCGGATCGCGCAGGGCCGCGACGGTCAGTGCACGCTGTGCCATGCGATGCCCGATGGCGACGCGCGTGCCGGAACCATCGGCCCGCCACTGGCGGGCGTCGGCGCGCGCCTGAGCGCCGGCCAGCTGCGCCTGCGGCTGGTCGACTCGCAGCGCATCAACCCGGACACTCTGATGCCGGCCTATTACCGCATTGAAGGCCTGCACCAGGTCGCACCGGCCTGGCGCGGCAAGACCATTCTCAGCGGCCAGCAGATAGAAGACCTGCTGGCTTATCTGCAGACGCTGCGCTGATGGCGGCGCGCCGCGAATTTCTGGCTTCGGCGACAGCGTTGCTCGCCGCGCCCTGGACGCCCGCGCGGGCGGCCCAGGGCGATTTCGACGCCGCGCTGCGCGCGCTGACCTTTGGAGCGCCGCTGGGCGACGGTCGGGTGCAGTTGCGAACGCCGCGGCTGGCCGACAACGGCTTGTCGGTTCCGCTGGAAGTGCGGGTCGACAGCCAGATGACGCCGGCCGAGCATGTGCTGCGCATCGCGCTGCTGTCGGATCGCAATCCGCGCGCGCTGATCGCTTCCTTTGGGATCGGTCCCTTTGCCGGGCGCGCGATGGTGACGACCCGGGTCCGGCTGAGCGGTTCGCAGCGGGTGTGGGCGTTGGCGCAGCTGTCGGACGGCAGCTGGTGGCAGGACAGCGCAGAGGTCGAAGTGACCGAATCGGCCTGCCTGGACACGCCCTGAGGCCGATCCGATGCCCGCCCGCTTGCTGGTTCCAGAACGCGCGCGCGCCGGCGAAGTGGTCGCCGTTCGGGTACTCATTCAGCACCCGATGGAGACCGGCTTTTCGCACGACATGGCGGGCGCGCTGATCGCCAGGAACGTCATCCACACGCTGGTCGCGCGCTACGCCGGGCAGGAAATATTCCGCGCTGAAATGGGCTCGGGCATCGCCGCGAATCCCTTGCTGCAGTTCTGGACCCTCGCCCGCGCCAGCGGCGCTATCACGCTGGAGTGGGTCGACGACCGCGGGGTGCGTGGCAGTGTTTCGGCGTCGATTGTGGTGGAGCCATAACCATGCGCGCCGGCCCGCGCGGGATCTGGCGATGGCATTGGCTGCTGGCCGGCTGCATCGCGGTGCCGTTCGGCGCGTCGGTGCAGGCTGAGCCGGCTGAGCGGCTGTTGCCGCTGGCGGCCGTACGGCCCGCCGCCCGCTTTTCCAGCGCCGACCTGCGCGCGCTGCAGGCGAGCGACGACGCGAACCCGGCCATGCTGTGGGTGGCGCAGGGCCAGGCGCTGTGGCGCACGCCCGCCGGTGCCAGCGCGTCCTGCGCCGGCTGCCATGGCGACGCCGCTGTCAGCATGCGCGGCGTGGCCGCGCGTTACCCGGCGCTGGAGCTGTCGAGCGACCCGGCCGCCATAGCCCCGGCACGCCTGCTCAACCTGGAGGGGCGCATCAACCAGTGCCGAAGCCGGCACCAGGGGCTCGCGCCCTGGCCGGCGGAGTCGCAGCCGCTGCTGGGCATCAGCGCCT
>CAISIP010000462.1 GCA_903885415.1 uncultured beta proteobacterium | reverse complement strand
TGTCCTCGCGGTCGCCGATGTCAACCTCAATACGCTGGTCGACTTCCGGTTTTCGCGCCGCCATGAAGCCCGGCGCGGCCAGCATGGCATGGGGTCGGATATGTTCGGAGCGGCCGGCGACGACATTACGCTGAAGATGCCGGTCGGGACCGTCATCACCGACGCCGAGACCGGCGACGTTCTTTATGAACTGCTGACGCCGGGTGAGGTGATCACCATCGCCAGGGGCGGCGACGGGGGCTTTGGCAACATGCGCTTCAAGAGCGCCATCAACCGCGCTCCGCGGCAGAAAACCCCGGGCTGGCCGGGAGAGAAGAAGAGCCTGAAGCTCGAACTCAAGGTGCTGGCCGATGTCGGTCTGCTTGGCATGCCCAACGCCGGCAAGTCAACGCTGATCACCGCGATATCGAACGCGCGCCCGCGCATCGCCGACTATCCCTTCACCACCTTGCACCCCAATCTGGGTGTGGTGCGGGTCGGCCCGGAGCAAAGTTTTGTGGTGGCCGATCTGCCCGGTTTGATCGAGGGGGCCGCCGAAGGGGCTGGACTGGGCCACCTTTTCTTGCGCCACTTGCAGCGCACCCGACTGTTGCTGCACGTTGTCGATATGGCGCCGTTTGACGACGCGGTGGACGTGGTGGCGCAGGCCAAGGCGATCGTCAACGAACTCAAGAAATACGACCCGGCCTTGCACAAGAAGCCGCGCTGGCTGGTACTCAACAAGCTCGATATGGTGGCCGATGACGCGCGCGCGGCGCTGGTGAAGGACTTTGTCAGACGCTTCAAGTTCAAGGGGCCGGTGTTCGAGATTTCGGCGCTCAACCACCAGGGTTGCGACGCGCTGGTACAGGCCGTCTACAAGCACATCGCGGCACAGCAGAAGTCAGAGCAGCCGCCACTGGAGGTCGACCCACGCTTTCCCGTCGCCGTGCCCGATCCGCAGGCCTGAGCCCGCGCGGCGACCGGCATCCATTGACAAGGCCTGCAATGCCCGACGACAAGACCGCCTCGCCGATGCGCGACGCCAGGCGCATCGTGGTCAAGGTCGGATCCAGCCTGGTGACCGACGAGGGCCGCGGGCTTGACGAGCGCGCGATAGGCGAATGGTGCCGCCAACTGGCACTGCTGGCGCGCGGCGGCCGCGAGGTGATCATGGTTTCGAGCGGCGCCATTGCCGAGGGTATGAAGCGGCTGGGATGGGCGGTGCGCCCGCGTGAAATCCACGAACTGCAGGCCGCCGCCGCGGTGGGCCAAATGGGGCTGGCGCAGATGTACGAATCCAAGCTGCGTGAGCATGGATTGGGAAGCGCGCAGGTGCTGCTGACGCACGCCGATCTGGCGGACCGTGAGCGCTATCTCAACGCCAGATCGACCCTGCTCACCCTGCTCAAACTGCGCGTGGTTCCGGTGATTAACGAGAACGACACGGTGGTCAACGACGAAATCAAATTCGGTGACAACGACACACTCGGCGCGTTGGTTGCCAATCTGGTGGAGGCCGATGTGCTGGTGATCCTCACGGACCAGAAAGGCCTTTATGCCGCCGACCCGCGCAAGGACCCTGGGGCACGTTTTGTCGACGAGGCCAAGGCGGGCGACCCCGCGCTGGAGTTGATGGCCGGCGGCGCCGGGTCGGCGCTGGGCCGTGGCGGAATGATCACCAAGATTCTGGCGGCCAAGCGCGCCGCGGGTTCCGGCGCATCGACCGTCATCGCATGGGGTCGCGAACCCGACGTGCTGCACCGGCTGAGCCGGGGCGAGCGCATCGGCAGCCTGCTGGTGGCACAGACACAGAAGACGCAGGCGCGCAAGCAATGGATTGCGGACCATCTGCAGTTGCGTGGATCGGTGACGGTCGATGCGGGAGCGGCTGCCAAACTGCGCGACGAGGGAAAGAGCTTGCTGCCGATCGGCATGACCGGCGTCGAAGGCGAGTTTTCCCGCGGCGATGTGATCGCGGTGCGGGAGATTTCGGGCATGGAGATTGCCCGCGGCCTGGCGAACTATTCCAGCTTTGAGGCGCGGCTGCTATGCCGCAAGTCCTCGTCCGAGTTTGAGCGGCTGTTGGGCTACGCTGCGGAGCCCGAGATGCTGCACCGCGACAACCTTGTGATTACCCGCTAGGCGCGTTTTGCGCTTGCAGGCAGGCGCCCGGTTCCGTTGCGCTTGCCGTGCCCAGAACGATAGCTGCTGGCTGGGCCGCCGCCCCCTGCAGCGGGTCCGCGACGTCGGTTGACTCGCCCGTACCAGCTTCCTGGTCCCCCGATCGGCCGCCCTGTCGCAGGTAGCGGGTGCGCACCTCCTGTCGCGGCACATAGCGCGCCAACTCGGTCAGTGCCATTTCGTAGACGCCGCGCTTGAACTCGACCACCATGTCCAGCGGGACCCAGTAGTCGTTCCAGCGCCAAGCGTCGAACTCCGGATGGTCGGTCGCGCGCAGATTCAGGTTCCAGTCATAGCCGACGAGCTGCAGCAGGTACCAGATCTGCTTCTGTCCCTTGTAGTGGCCGCGCGCGTCGCGGCGTATATATCGGTCAGGCACCTCGTAGCGCAACCAATCCCGGGTTCTGGCAACCACGCACACATGCTCCGGCTGGAGCCCCACCTCTTCGTGGAGCTCGCGGTACATGGCCTGCTCGGGGGTCTCGCCCCGGTCAATGCCACCCTGCGGAAACTGCCACGAATGGGTGCGGATGCGCTTGCCCCAGAAGACCTGGCTTTTCTGGTTGAGCAATACGATGCCGACGTTGGGCCTGAAGCCCTCACGGTCAAGCATAATCAAACCCCAATTCTTAAACTGCAGCCATTATGCACAGCACGGGCCCGGCATCAAGTGCTTGATCCTGGTTAAGTAGATCGAATCGCACTATGAAGTCCACGCAATTCCTGATTTCCACCCTGAAAGAGGCGCCCGCCGACGCCGAGGTGGCGAGCCACAAGCTGATGATGCGCGCGGGCATGATCAAGAAACTCGGTGCCGGCATCTATAGCTACATGCCAATGGGCCTGCGCGTCATACGCAAGGTCGAGGCCATCGTCCGCGAGGAAATGAATCGGGCAGGCGCGATCGAGATCAGCATGCCGGTGGTGCAGCCGGCGGAGCTCTGGCAGGAGACCGGCCGGTTTTCCAAGATGGGGCCCGAGTTGCTGCGCATTAAGGACCGCCACGAGCGTGACTATGTCGTGCAACCGACCAGCGAGGAGGTGGTGACCGACATCGCCCGGCAGGAGGTGAAGAGCTACAAGCAGTTGCCGATCAACCTCTACCAGATTCAGACCAAGTTTCGTGACGAAAGGCGCCCTCGCTTCGGACTGATGCGCGGGCGCGAATTCACCATGAAAGACGCTTACAGTTTTGACCGTGACGCGGCTGGGGCCAAGCGCAGCTACGACACGATGGC
>CAISIP010000461.1 GCA_903885415.1 uncultured beta proteobacterium | reverse complement strand
TCTCGGTCGCCCACGACCCGACCACGCTGAACCGACAGGGACCCGACCACGGCACGCAGTACCGGTCGGTCGTGTTTTACAAGGACGCTGCGCAAAAGGACGTCACCGAGCGCTACATCGCACAGCTAGATGTGGCCAAGGCCTTTGCAGACAAGATCGTGACGCAGGTGGCGCCCCTTGCAGGTTTCTACCCCGCCGAGGCCTACCACCAGAACTATGCGACGCTCAATCCCAACCAGCTCTACATAGCGACCTTCGACCTGCCGAAGATCACCCACCTAAAGATGTTGATGCCCGAGATCTACCGCGATAAGCCGGTATTGGTCGGCTCCCACGAAACAGGCTCACCGTAGTGGGTCCGTGGATGCCGAAAAAATACCCCCCGCCGGAAGAATGCGGGTGACCTCACGGCGGCGCCATCTGTACGATTCAAATTAAGGGTTTGCCTATTTGCTGTGGGGTTAGAAAATGCTGTACGACAGCTGGAGATGGATTCCCTGGTCTTGCTGCGTGCCGCCAAGCGCGTCGACATAGGCAGGACGAATCAGTCGGCGTGCCAGTACCAGATTGGCGGACAGGCCGTAGCCCTCGGCGCGCAGGGCGAGCCCCGCAGAGGAAAGAACTGAAGGCGCTTCGCCAACATTGCTACCCTTGGCCCAGGCGAAGAAAGGTGTCACGCCGAACTGCAACGCGCTGGACTCCCTCTTGTCGCCAACCGGCAGATCCACTTCAAGGTTGAGCACGGCGCCCCTGTCCCGCAGCAGTTGGTTCTCCCGATAGCCGCGCACTGTCGACGCACCCCCCATGCCAAACCGATCCAGCGCGGTCATCCGGCTCGGGGCATTTTGCAGCGTGGCCCGCGCCTGCAACTGCACCCCCGATTCGCCCAGCCGCTGACCCAGGCTGAGCTGCGTCAGCCAGTAACCGTAGTGCCCCTCAGGCTGCGCACCGCCACCGTAGCCAGAGATCGGCGGCAGCAGGTTGTTGTGCACCTGGTAGCGGGTAATACGCGCGGCGAGGACCCGCGTGTCGGTTCGCCAGCTGAAGTCCTGCCAGAGTTTCCAGGTCGACTCGGTGAGCACGCCCTGCGGTATGGCGGCCGTAAACGAAAAGGGCTCGCCCAGCAACCAGGTGCGATTGTTTCGGTGGCTGCGCGCCAACCCATAGGCAAGGCGACTGTGCAGGGAATCCAGTACGGCGTGGCCTAGCCCCAGCTCGGCGTTGGACAGTTTGCTGCGGATGTCGAGCTGCTGCAGGGGATTCTCGATCACCGAGGAAGTGCCATCATCGAGCTGCAGGCTCAACTGCGTCCCGCGAGCGTTGAGCGGAAGCGTCCAGCTAAGGGCATAGCGGTCCCATTTTCCCGTGCCTGCGGGGCCCTGAAAATTCGCACTTAACTGGTCCCCAAAGCCGCTCAGATTGCGCAACCAGCCCGACAGGCCCAAGGCAGATTCGCCCACCGATGGGGCCCGGTAGTTGTTGGCGAATACCGATAGCTGATAGGGCCGCGCGCGCGCCACCTCGACATACAAAATGGATCTGCCCTGCTCGACATCGGGCACCAGCCTTGTGTTGATGGCGCTAAAAAGCGGGTCCGACAGCAGCAGCTCGTAGCGCTCGCGTAACTGTCCGATATGGAGAGCCTCCTTTGACTCGGGCATCAGGCGCTCGGCAACATAGTGCTCGCTGAGCCGCTCCTGCCCGCTCACGCGAATCTGCACGACACGACCCTCAACGATGGCCACATGCAGCAGCCCGCCGGCATAGTCGCCCGGGAAATTCACAAGGGCCCCGGATGTCACATAGCCCTGATTTACATAATGCAGCGTGAGCAGGCGGCGCAGCTCCTCGACCTCAAGCGCGCCGATCGGGCGCCCCAGATACGGCGTGGCGATGGCGCGCAGCACCGCATCGGGGACAACCCTGTTCCCGTGAAAGACCACTTCGTTGACCACCAGACGCTGCTCGGCAACGGCGCCCGAGCGCTCGGTCGATGGCACTGCGGGCAGCACGAATACGCCTGCGCCCGGCGGCCTAATCGCGGGCTCGCTGGCGTGCGCCATGGCAGCGACGCCCACCAAGGCGCCCATCACG
>CAISIP010000460.1 GCA_903885415.1 uncultured beta proteobacterium | reverse complement strand
GCTGACGGCCAATGCGCCAGCGACGCCGTCCGCTGGCCTGCAGCAGAAACACATCGTAGCTGTCGAAGTGCGGGCCGACGCCGCCGCCGTCCGACGCGTAGCTGACCATCACGTCGTCGAGCCTGGCGTCGGGAACGAAACGAAACCGCCCCAGCAGCGCGTGGACCGCATCCGCGTGCAGGTCCAGGCCCTGGACCAGCAGCGTCCAGCAAGGCCGGGTCAATGCCGGCAAGGATCGCCGCGGGAACGGCCCGTGGCGCAACTTCCAGCCGCCGTCGCTGTTGGCGACAACCAATCGGGATTCAACCTGCTCCTGCGCGGCGAGCGCAAACAGCGCCGCGCGGTCCACCGGCGGCTTGAAGCCGGCGATCGCCTGGCGGACCAGCAAGGGCTTCTTCTGCCAATGCTGACGCATGAATTGTTGCGGGCTCAGTCCCCCGAGCAGTGGCAGATGTTGATGCATATCCATCGATCGTTCCAATCAGCGTTTCGCCGGCATTGCGCCAAACTGCGACAATTCTCCTATGGAAATAACACCGCAATGCGTCGTCGCCCTGACCTGGACCCTGAAAGACACGCTGGGCGAAGAACTCGACGTACTGGAACAACCGGTCGAGTTCTTGGTCGGGGGTGATGACCTGTTCGACAAGATAGAGCAGGCGCTGCAAGGGCACGAGAAGGGGGCGCGCATCGACCTGCATCTGGAGCCTGAGGAGGCTTTTGGCGACTTCAACGACAAGTTGGTCTTCTTGGAGCCGCGCGCGCTGTTTGCAGCCGAAATCGAAGCCGGCATGAGCTTTGAAGGCCACGCCTTGCCGCAGGGTTGCAGCGCCGACGCGCCCAAGGATGTTCTGTACACGGTCAGCGAGATCTACCCGGAGCATGTGGTGCTCGACGGCAACCATCCGCTATCCGGAATCGCATTGCGGCTGCGGCTGAAGGTCGAAGCCGTCCGTGAAGCCACCGAAGAAGAGATCGGGCGCGGCAGCGCAGGAACCGGCTTTTTCAAGGTGCAGGTGCAAGCCCCAGGCGCGGGTCCTGCGGACACCCTGCACTAAACCGGGCGCCTCAGGCCGCTAGTTCTTTCCGGTCGATCCGTAACCCCTTTCACCGCGCATGCTGGCGGGGAAATCGTCGACCAAATTGAACTGCGCCTGCAGTACCGGGACAATCACCAACTGCGCAATACGGTCCATCGGCGCGATCGTGAAAGCCTGCGGGCTGCGGTTCCAGGCGCTGACCATCAGCTGCCCCTGGTAATCGCTATCGATCAGGCCCACCAGGTTACCCAGCACGATGCCGTGCTTGTGACCGAGGCCGGAACGCGGCAGTATCAGCGCGGCATAGTTCGGATCGGCCAGATAGATCGCGATCCCGGTGGGCACCAGTTGCCAGGCGTTGGGCGCCAGTTCCAGCGGCGCGTCCAGGCAGGCGCGCAGATCCAGCCCGGCGCTGCCTGGCGTCGCGTAGCAGGGCAACTGGCCCGCCAGTCGCGAATCGATGATCTTGAAGTCGACCCTCATGCTGCGACTCCCGGCGCGCCAGCACCCAACATCGTCGCGCAGACCTCCACCAACCGGCGCGCCAGTTCGAGCTTGGGCGCACGCGCGAACTCCTGCACCCCATCAGCACGCACCAACAGCAACGCGTTGTCGTCCTGGCCAAACGTCGCCGGGCCGATATTGCCAACCAGCAGCGGGACGCCCTTGCGCAGGCGCTTGGCCTGTGCGTTGGCGAGCAGGTCTTCGCTCTCGGCGGCGAAACCGACGCACAGCAGCGATCCGCTCTTGGCCCAATCCGAATGCGCGAGCGTGGCCAGGATATCCGGGTTCTCCACAAATTGCAGCTGCGGCGCAATGCCCGAACCATTCTTCTTGATTTTGTGCTCGGCGCTGTGCGCCGGCCGCCAGTCGGCCACTGCGGCGGTCGCAATGAACAAGCTGGCTTGCGCCGCATGCGCCATTGCAGCCACGTGCATTTCGCGCGCCGATCGCACGTCGACCCGCGTCACGCCGCGCGGCGTCGACAGGGCGACCGGACCGGCCACCAGCGTCACTTCGGCACCGGCCTCGCGGGCTGCGCGTGCGATCGCAAAACCCATTTTTCCGCTGCTGAGGTTGGTGATGCCGCGCACCGGATCGATCGCCTCGTAGGTCGGGCCCGCGGTCACCAGCACCCGTTGTCCTGCCAGACGTTTGGGCTGGAAGAAAGCAATCAGCTCGCACAGCAGGTCCTGCGGCTCAAGCATCCGTCCGTCGCCGGTTTCGCCACAGGCTTGCTCGCCGCTGCCCACGCCAAGCACCTGCGCGCCGTCGCGCTGCAGCTGTGCCGCGTTGCGCTGGGTTGCGGGGTGCGCCCACATTTCCCGGTTCATCGCCGGCGCCAGCAGCAAGCCGACCCGGTGCGCGGGTCGCGCGAGGCACAGCAGGCTCAGCAGATCGTCGGCAGCGCCGTGCGCGAGCCGGCTCATGAAGTCGGCACTGCAAGGCGCGATCAGGACCGCGTCGGCGTCCCGGCCCAGGTTGATATGCGCCATGCTGTTGGGTTGTCGTTCGTCCCACTGCGAGGTATAGACTGGCCGGTTACTGAGCGCCTGCATGGTCAGCGGGGTGATGAAGCGCTCTGCCGCCGCGCTCATGACCACCTGCACGCTTGCGCCCTGTTTGATCAGCAGGCGGCACAACTCCGCCGACTTGTAGCAGGCGATGCCGCCGGTCAGGCCCAGCACAATGTGTTTGTCGCGTAGTTCCATGCAATGTCGCTTCGTGGCGCCCAGATCGTCCGATGAAAATTACGGATGGCCGCAATGTAGCAGACGCCTATAATTCTTCTTTACCACCCAGTCGAACCCACAGGTTCGCCCCTGACATGACCAAATTTGTCTTCGTCACTGGCGGTGTCGTGTCCTCCCTTGGAAAGGGAATCGCGTCAGCCTCCCTCGCTGCGATCCTTGAATCGCGAGGCCTGACAGTCACCTTGATCAAGCTGGACCCCTACCTCAACGTGGATCCGGGAACCATGTCGCCGTTTCAGCACGGTGAAGTCTTTGTGACCGAAGATGGTGCCGAGACCGATCTGGACCTGGGCCATTACGAGCGCTTCGTCGAAACCCGCATGCGGCGCACCAACAACTTCACCACGGGGCAGATTTACAAGAGCGTGCTCGAGAAGGAGCGCCGGGGCGACTACCTCGGCAAGACGGTTCAGGTGATACCGCATGTCACCAACGAGATTCAGGAATTCATCCGGCGCGGCGCGCGCTTTGGCGACGCCGACGCGGTCGACGTGGCGATCGTCGAGATCGGCGGTACCGTGGGCGATATCGAGTCGCTGCCCTTCCTGGAGGCGGTGCGTCAGATGAGCCTCAAACTCGGCCCCAACAGCTCGGCCTTCGTGCACCTGAGCTATGTGCCATGGATCGCTGCCGCCGGCGAGCTCAAGACCAAGCCGACGCAGCACACGGCCAAACAGTTGCGCGAAATCGGTATTCAGGCTGATGCACTGGTATGCCGCGCCGACCGGCCCATACCGCAGGAAGAACGTTCCAAGATTTCGCTGTTTTCCAATGTGCCCGAATGGGGCGTTATTTCCATGTGGGACGTCGACACGATCTACAAGGTGCCGCGCATGCTGCACGAGCAGGGTCTGGACGGTCTGATATGCGACAAGCTGCGGCTGAACACGCCGCCGGCCAAGCTCGCGCGATGGGACAGCCTGGTCTATGAAATGGAGCACCCTGCGCGCGAGGTCAGCATTGCGATGGTCGGGAAATATGTCGACCTGAGCGACAGCTACAAATCGCTCAACGAGGCGCTGCGCCATGCCGGCATGAAAAACCATGCCCGGGTCAAGATCGACTACATCGATTCGGAAACCATCACGCCCGAGACCGTGGCGCAGTTGGCGCGCTTCGATGCAGTGCTGGTTCCTGGTGGCTTTGGCAAGCGCGGAATCGAAGGCAAGATAGCCACCGCCCGCTTTGCGCGCGAAAACAGAATCCCCTACCTCGGCATCTGTCTGGGGATGCAGGTCGCGACCATCGAGTTCGCACGCCATGTGGCAGGATTGGCCGACGCCAACAGCACCGAATTCGAACCCGCGACGGCGCATCCGGTGATCGCGCTGATCACCGAATGGAAAGACGCCGATGGGACGATCAAGAACCGCAGCGAGAAATCCGACATGGGCGGCACCATGCGGCTGGGCGCGCAGAGCTCGGACGTGGTGCGCGGAACGCTGGCGCATGCCATCTACGGCGACGTGGTGACCGAGCGCCACCGCCACCGCTACGAGGCGAACGTGCACTACCTCGACACGCTGCGCGGCGCAGGCCTGGTGATTTCTGCGCTGACCCAGCGCGAGCAGTTGACCGAAATAGTGGAACTGCCAAACGACGTCCATCCCTGGTATGTGGGTGTTCAGTTTCACCCCGAGTTCAAATCGACGCCGTGGAACGGACACCCGCTGTTCAACGCCTTCATCGGCGCTGCGCTGGACCACCATGCTGCGGGCAACAACCTGAAGGCCGTGGCCTGATGCGTCTGTGCGGTTTCGCGGTGGGTCTGGAACAGCCGTTTTTCCTGATCGCCGGGCCCTGTGTCATCGAGTCCGAGCAGTTGCAGATGGACACCGCAGGAACGCTCAAGGACATCTGCGCGGAGCTGGGCGTTCCCTTCATCTTCAAGAGCAGCTTTGACAAGGCGAATCGCAGTTCCGGCGGCAGCTTTCGTGGACCCGGCATGCAAGCCGGACTCGACATTCTGGCCAAGGTGCGTCGCGAATTGCAGGTGCCGGTTTTGACAGACGTTCACAGCCAGGAGCAGATAGCCCCGGTGGCGGCGGTCGTCGACGTGCTGCAGACGCCCGCCTTCCTGTGCCGCCAGACTGACTTCATACGCGCCGTGGCGCAGTCGGGCAGGCCGGTCAACATCAAGAAGGGCCAGTTTCTCGCGCCTGGCGACATGAAGCATGTCATCGCCAAGGCACGCGCCGCCGCTCAGGAAACGGGCCTTGAGCAGGACAATTTCATGGTCTGCGAGCGCGGCGCGAGCTTTGGCTACAACAATCTGGTGAGCGACATGCGATCGCTGGCGATCATGCGCGAGACCGGCGCGCCGGTGGTATTCGACGCGACGCATTCGGTGCAACTACCCGGCGCAAGCGGCACGAGCAGCGGCGGCGATCGCACGATGGTACCGGTGCTCGCGCGCGCGGCGGTTGCGGCGGGCATTGCCGGACTTTTCCTGGAGACGCATCCGAACCCCGCGCAGGCGCTCAGCGACGGGCCCAACGCGGTGCCGCTGCACCACATGAAGGCCTTACTCGCGTCGCTGCTCGAACTCGACCGGGTGACCAAGCGACACGGCTTTTTGGAGCACTCTTTTGCAGCGACTCCATGAACTATGCATCGGCGGCAAGGGCCCCACGACCACTATGATGGCGCTCGGCTGTCCGGCCAGCGACATCGCGCTGCAACCGCTGCAGTTGCGACAACCTGAAATTTTTGAAGGAAATAGATGAGCGCAATCGTTGATATCGTCGGCCGCGAAATTCTGGATTCCCGCGGCAACCCCACGGTCGAATGCGACGTGCTGCTCGAAAGTGGAACCATGGGCCGTGCAGCGGTTCCGTCGGGCGCCTCTACCGGATCACGCGAGGCCATCGAATTGCGTGACGGCGACATGAGCCGATACCTCGGCAAGGGCGTGCTCAAGGCGGTTGAGTTCATCAACACCGAAATCTCCGAAGCGGTGCTGGGTCTGGACGCTTGCGAGCAGGCCTTTTTGGACCGCACGCTGATAGACCTTGACGGCACCGAGAACAAATCGCGACTGGGCGCCAACGCAATGCTCGCGGTGTCGATGGCCGTCGCACGCGCCGCGGCAGAAGAGTCCGGCCTGCCGCTGTACCGGTATTTCGGCGGTATGGCGGCGACGCAGATGCCGGTGCCGATGATGAACGTCATCAACGGCGGTGCGCACGCAAACAACAACCTGGATCTGCAGGAGTTCATGATCATTCCGGTCGGCGCGCCGAGCTTTCGCGAGGCACTGCGCTACGGCGCCGAGGTCTTCCACGCGCTCAAGAAGATCCTGCACGACAGAGGGATCAGCGTCGCGGTCGGAGACGAAGGCGGCTTTGCGCCCAGTGTCGCCAACCATGAGGCGGCGATACAGATGATCCTGGAGGCGATCGCCGCCGCCGGCTTCGTCGCCGGGGAGCAGATCGCCATCGGGCTCGACTGCGCGGCCTCGGAGTTTCATGCCGACGGCAAGTATGTGCTGGCGGCCGAGGGGTTGTCGCTTTCGGCACAGGAGTGGACCGAGATGCTCGCCGGCTGGGTCGACAAGTACCCGATCATCAGCATCGAAGACGGCATGGCCGAGGCCGACTGGGATGGCTGGAAGCTGCTCACCGAGCGCCTTGGCAAGAAGGTGCAGATCGTCGGCGACGACTTGTTCGTCACCAACACCAAGATACTGCAGGAGGGAATCAGCAAGGGGATCGCCAATTCGATCCTCATCAAGATCAACCAGATCGGCACGCTGAGCGAAACCTTTGCAGCGATTGAAATGGCCAAGCGCGCCGGCTACACCGCCGTCATAAGCCACCGCTCGGGCGAGACCGAAGACTGCACCATCGCTGACATCGCGGTGGGCACCAACGCCGGCCAGATCAAGACCGGGTCCCTCAGCCGTTCGGACCGGATGGCCAAGTACAACCAGTTGCTGCGCATTG
>CAISIP010000459.1 GCA_903885415.1 uncultured beta proteobacterium | reverse complement strand
TGGAATGGCTTAAAAAGCAACGTCTTGTGCAGCCTTCTGGCGAATGCGTTCAAGGGCTTACATCGACTTCCCGCGCGGGCGCAGCCTGGTTAGTGGCGAGTCTGGGCCGGCGCTGTGCGGTGAGGGTGCAGCGCGAGCCTCTGTACGACCCGGCCAACCAGCGTCTGCGAAGCTAAAGCCCAGACTGCTATATTGGCCCGGATGAACCGCAGACCGCCATGGCGCCATCGCCGCATCGTGTGCAGCGCACTGCTGCTGACCTTGCTCGTCGCCTGCTCACGCAATGCGTCCGAGACCAGCGGCGGCGTCTCGGCGCAGGTGGCCCTGCACCACCAAGCGGCACGCGCTGGGGTCGACCTGTCCGACCTGGCTTCGTTTGCCGATGCCGGCCGTGGCTTTATCGCCGCGCCGACCGGCCAGGTTCGCGACGCCGACGGCCAGGTGGTCTGGGACTACGACGCCTTTGCCTTCGTCAAGGGTGATGCGCCGCCGACGGTCAACCCGAGTCTGTGGCGCCAGGCACTGCTGAACAACCGCACAGGCCTGTTCAAAGTGGCCGAAGGCATCTGGCAATTGCGGGGCTTCGACCTGGCCAACATCAGCCTGATACAGGGTAAGACGGGCTGGATCGTCGTCGACACCGCCACCTCGCGTGAAACCGCAGCGGCCGCGATGGCCTTTGCCCGCAAGCATCTGGGCGAGCAGAAGGTGTCCGCCGTGGTCTTCACCCACAGCCATGCGGACCACTTCGGCGGCGCGCTTGGTGTGCTGAGCGCCGAGGAGGCGCGCGCACGCCAGGTGCCGGTGGTAGCGCCGGCGGGCTTCATCGACGAGGCGACCAGCGAGAACATCCTGATGGGCATCGCCATGGCCAGGCGCGCCGGAATGATGTACGGCAGCGCGCTGGCGCGCGACGCGACCGGGTTGGTCGACAACGGCCTGGGCAAGGCGGTCGGCTTCGGAAAGATGGGCATCTTGGCGCCGACGGTGCTGATCGACCGGCCGCAGCAGGAACTGCTGCTCGACGGCGTGCGCTTCCTGTTTCACAGCGTACCCGACAGCGAGGCGCCAGCGGAGTTCACCTTCTCGCTACCCGAACTGCGTGCGTATTGCGGCGCCGAGTTGATGAGCCACACCCTGCACAACCTCTACACCTTGCGCGGCGCAAAGGTGCGCGACGCCAGCAAATGGGCCAACTATCTCGACGACGCCATCGTCGACGCGGCCGACGCCGAGGTGGTGTTCAACCAGCACCACTGGCCCGTATGGGGGCGCGAGCGCATACGCGACTTCATCGGCAAGCAGCGCGATATTTACGCTTTCATTCACGACCAAACGGTCCGGCAGATGAACCTCGGCCTGGGACCGGCGGAGATCGCCGAGACCCTGCGACTGCCCAAGGCCCTGCAGCAGCATCTCAACGTGCGCGGCTACTATGGAACGGTTCGGCACAACGTCAAGGCGGTCTACCAGTTCTATCTGGGCTGGTTCGACGCGCATCCGTCCAACCTCGACCCGCTGGCGCCGGTAGACGCTGCAAGGCGCTATACCGCGCTCGCCGGGGGTGCCGACAAGTTGCAGGCCGCGGCGCAGCTCGCTTTTGACGCAGGGGAGTTCCGCTGGGCGGCCGAACTGCTCAAGCACGCCGTCTTCGCAGACGCCAAGAACATAGCCGCCAAGGAGCTGCTGGCCAGAACTTTCGAGCAGCTGGGCTATGCGGCCGAGTCGGCGAGTTGGCGCAACTTTTACCTCAGCGGCGCGCATGAACTGCGGCGCGGCCCACCGCAGACGGGATTGGCGCCGGCCAATGCGCTGGACATGATGGAACAAACGCCGATCGCGCGCTTTCTGGAGGCGATGGCGACGCGGCTCGACGCCGAAAAAGCCGGCGACGCACGGTTTACCATCAACCTGGTTTTCTCCGATCTGAAACAAAGCTATGTGCTGCGGGTCGAGAACGCGGTGCTGCGCTTTCGCCAGGCACCCGCGCAGCGCGACGCCGACGCTACCCTGACCCTGACCAAGGCCTTCTTTCTGAAAATGGTGACCGGCCAGGCAGGCGCTGGGGAACTGCTGCTGTCCGACCAGACCCGCATTGAGGGCAACAAGATCACGCTGGGTCGTTTTTTCGCATTGCTGGATCAGCCGCAGGGCAACTTCCCGGTCCTCACCCGCGCTGCGCGCTAGCCAAGCCGGCCGTTTGGGCTCAAGATTATGATGGTGGTGCCGCCGTGGCATCCAATGGCCGAGTCGCCATACGATCCGCGAAAAGAGCCCCGCACAGGAGAGGCAAAAAGTGCCCGAAATTTGCCTCGAAGAAGGCGATCACCGACCGCGGGTGCTGCTGCGCGAAGGCGCCCGGGAGACCGTTCTGCCGGCCCTGTGGCTGCGCGCGCGCAGCCCCGACCCATCGCAGCGCGACCCGGTGACCGGGCAGCGCCTTTTCAATCCGCATTTGCTGCCCGACGACATGGCGCTGCTATCGGCACGCCTCGACCCGACCGGCCTGCACCTGTCGTTCAGCGATGGATTCGCCGGGCGCTACGACCCGCAGGAACTGATCGACGGCGCGGTGCTCAGCGAAGGCTGCCCGCCGCCCGTCGTCTGGAAGGCGGACCTGAGCCCGAAACCGGTCTACCAATGGGCCGCGTTGCAGCACGACGAGGCGCTGCTGCGGGCGTTGCAGGACTTCATCGCGCTGGGCTTCTTGCTGATACACGCAACGCCCACCAAGGCCGATTCGATCCTCGGGATCGCGCGCCATTTCGGCTTTGTCCGCGACACCAATTTCGGCGCATTTTTCGAGGTCTATTCACGCCCGGACTCGACCGATCTGGCGTACCGACCGATCGCGCTGGGTCCGCATACCGACAACCCCTATCGAACGCCGGTTCCCGGTATCCAGATTTTGCAATGCCTGCAAAATGAAACCGCCGGCGGCCTGTCGACGCTGGTCGACAGCCTGGCGGTAGCAGCGCAACTGCGCGCCGAGGACCCCGAGGGCTTTGCGCTGCTGAGCCGCGTTCCGGTGCGCTTCGAGTACCGCGACGCCAACACCCAGCTGGTGGCGGTCAAGCCCATGATCGAGCTCGACGGCAGCGGCGACATGATCGGCGTGCACTACAGCCCGCGCCTGGACGACGTGGCGCTCATGTCCGAAGCCGACACGCTGCGCTACCACCGCGCGCGCAAGCGTCTGGGCCTGCTGTTCGAAGACCCGGCCTATGAGTTGCGCTTTCGGCTGGAGTCCGGCCAGCTGATGATGTTCGACAACAACCGGGTGCTGCACGGCCGTACCGCCTTCGACCCCTCCGAGGGACACCGCCAGCTGCAGGGTTGCTACATCGACCGCGACGGCCCGCGCAGCCTTTACCGCGTCCTGCGCCGGCGCCTTTCTGTCTAAGCACACCCTTTCGGAGAACCCCCATGAACACCGTCACTTTCACCGAGATGCGCTTGGGTACGCAACAGGAGTACCTGTTCCTGCACAAGCTCGAGGCCGACTACATCCGCGCGCTTCCCGACCGTCTGCTGCAGGCGCTTGAGCGTCTGGACGGGTCGCTACAGGGTTACCGGGTGAGCCGCCTGGGGCACTCGTTGCAAACCGCGACGCGCGCCGAAGACGACGGCGCCGACCTGGAAACCATCGTCGCCGCGCTGGTGCACGACCTGGGCGACGAACTCTCGCCGGAAAACCACTCGCAACTGGCGGCGGCGATCGTGCGCCCTTATGTGCGCGCCGAGATCACCTGGATCATCGAGATGCACGGGCTGTTCCAGATGCAGTATTACGCGCAGCACTACGGCAAGGCCACCGACGGCCATTTGGCTTACAAAGACCACCCCTGGTTCGACGCTTGCCAACGGTTTTGCGAGCGCTACGACCAGTCGGCTTTCGACCCTGCCTATCCGACCCGGCCGCTGGCACACTTCGAGCCGATGCTGCGCGAGGTCTTCAGCCGCGCGCCATTCGATCCGGCCGTCCTGCAGGAACCGCAGCGGCCGGGGTAGGCGCCAGCCGGCGTGCTAAGGTAGCGCCGGGATGGAACTAAAACACGATTGGGAGAACCTGATGAAAATTCTGTGGAGCCTGATATGCGTCGCGCTCGCGCCATGGGCGATGGCGCAGAGCTGCCCGGACAAGAACCTGCAGTACTGGCAGGCATTCCCACCCGGCGGCGAATCGGACATTTCGGCGCGCCATCAGCAGGTCGTGCTGAAGAAAAAATGCCCCGCGATCGAAACCGTCGTCCAGTACAAGGCCGGTGCCGGCGGCGCGCTGCTGTGGACGCAGATGAACGCACTTCCCGCCGACGGTTTGAACATCGTTGGCGTCAACCTGCCGCACATCGTGTTCCAGCCGATCGAAGGTGAAGTCCAGTACAAGACCGCCGACATCACGCCGGTCTACTGGTTTCACTACACGCCCGACGCGCTGGTGGTGCCCGAGTCCAGTCCGTACAAGAACTTCGCCGACTTCATCCGGGCGGCCAAAGCGACCCCGGGCAAGTTCAACCTCGGCGGGTCGGGGCTCAACTCGGCCAACCATGCAGCGCACGAGCGGCTCAATGCGGCCTTCGGCGTCAAAAGCACCTATGTCCCCTACAAGGGAACCGGCGATATGGCGTCAGCGGTAGTCGGCGCGCAGATCGACGGCGCAATGACCTATACCGCATTTGCGATCAACCAGAAGACCCGGGTGCGCGCGCTCGCAGTGGCGATGGAAAAGCGCCACCCGCTGTTGCCCGAGGTGCCGACCTTCAAAGAACTCGGCGTCGACTGGGTAGACGGCGCCTACCGCGGCATCGGCGTTCCCAAATC
This sequence comes from uncultured beta proteobacterium, assembly GCA_903885415.1. GTDB lineage: Bacteria > Pseudomonadota > Gammaproteobacteria > Burkholderiales > Burkholderiaceae_C > CAISIP01. Next base: position 3,039 of record CAISIP010000459.1, on the reverse strand, counting down.
GACGCCGGTCGACGTGCGCAACCGGGTCTCCGAGCTCTGGGCCGCGCTCAACAAGGATCCGGAAATGAAGGAGCTCGCCGACAAGAACGGCTTCGAGCTGATCAACGTCGGCGCCGACCAGATGGACGCGTTCATGAAGGACCGCACCCGCATCTATACCGAAGGCGCGCAGCGTCTGGGGCTGGGAAAGAAATAGTCGCAGCGGTACCTGACGTCGCGCGACGCAGCAGGCACTCGGCAGTACCGTCAACCCAAACCGCCGACTGGATTATTGATGAGACTGATACCCGTACTCATGGCGCTCACCGTGACGGCGGCGAGCCAATTCGCGCAGGCGCAAAACCTCAACTGGCGCGGCAGCATTGCCGGGTACGACGGCAAGTCGTTGACCGTGTTGCTGCGCGACGGCACGCAGGTGGTGGTGGCGCTTCCCGAAGCGCTGCCGGTGGCGGTGACCCAGCGCTTCTCGATGCAGGAGGTCAGGCCGGGAATGCTGCTGGGCGTGACCACCGTCAGGCGCGCCGACGGTGCGACCGTCGCCATCGACGTGCGGCCGATACCGGCGAGCGCGGCACAGGGCTTGTCGCCGCACGATTTGCAGCCGCAGTCGACCATGACCAACGCCGTGGTCGAGGCCACGGTAGCGTCGAGCGACGCCCACGAAATGACGCTGAATTACAAGACCGGCTCGGTCAAGGTACTGGTGCCACCCGACACCCCGATGTCCAGGGCCGCCCCCGGTGAGCGCAGCGACCTGAAGCCGGGGAAAGCGGTCTTTGTCGCTTCAAGGCGCAATGACAACGGCAGCTTCACGGCAATTCGGGTGCAGGTCGGAAAAGACGGCGTCCATCCCACCCAGTAGCGCGGCTGCGAACAGCGAGCAGCATGATGGCAAGACCAGAAAGATTCAGGGGTAATGTGCGGCGGGATTGAGATGCGCGTGCAGGATCAGTTGTCGAGGTGGCCTTGGCGCGCGCTTCGACGACCTGGGTCAGGGTGGCCTGCTCGAACTTCGCTTCGCCCTTGACGGTGTTGACGAGGTTGGGCACCAGGTCTAGTGGTTAGGGATAAAGGAGTCATGGTTAACCATGAGTCGCTTGTAGATTTGAGGTCGGATTCCCCAGATCAGCAAGTCCTTGCTGTTTCCTTTCCCTGCGCATCTTTTAAAGGCGCTCGAACGCGCGGTTTTTCAGTGCTTGACCGGCAAAAACCTAATGACAAACCAGCCCTTGGCAGCTAAAATTGTGAGCCGTTTAATGAGATTTTTATGCAAAATCCAGCACCAACCGAATCCGGGCGCGCACAAATGGTTGCCAATATGCTGGCAACCTTGCGCATCGAAAAGCTAAGCCCCAGTGAAGCCCTAAAACCAGGCCTTCAGGCTTTCGTGAACGGCCAAAAAACCACTGCCGATTTACTCAACGACGTCCGGGCTAAGTATGTCACGCTACGACGCGGATGACGTTTACTGCATTCCAGGCTCAAATATTTTAAAGAACAAAGCGGGCATCACTGACCAAGATTTACTTGATGAGTACGAGGGCGACTTCACTGCTATCCGTATTCTGGAACTCTCGCAAGCCCCAATTGACGGCGAATTCGACCTGATGCATCTGTGCGCAATCCACAGGCATCTTTTCCAAGATGTGTATGACTGGGCTGGTGAAGTGCGAACTGTTGACATCATTCGCGGCGACAGCCGTTTTTGTAACGTCCGCCAAATACATTCGTACTCCACTACCGTTTTCAAGACACTTCAATCCGAGAGTTATTTGGTTGGCCTCGCATCTCCAGAATTTTCGGGCCGATTGGCACATTACTTGGCAGAGATCAATGCGATTCATCCCTTTCGAGAGGGCAATGGGAGAGTGCAACGCATCTTCATTTCCCAACTAGCTGCGCACGCAGGTTATGCATTAGATTATTCAGCCCTTGATCAGGCTGAGGTTTATCAAGTCATGAAATCATCCTTTTTGGGCAATGAGAAACCACTTGCAGAATTAATATCAAGTATGATGATTTGATCACTGGACTGCACTGCCACTTCAAACTCTTGACCAAATTAACTGACCAAAAAAGTCACGTACTTAGTCGCCCCTGAAATATCCACTTTCAGCCCACCGTCCAATTCATCGACCCGGACTTGGTCGAATTGACGCTCAAGATCATGCGTAATTTGCGCTGCAAATCGGTGAAATCGGTCAAACCCGCGGCCTGCAACAGCCGCAAAAAATGGCTCGGCCCTTTTTTGACGATCATCCGCAGCAACCACCGAATGTTGTAGCCCGCCGCGCACAGCACCGCGTGCAAGCTGTCGCCGTCTGCGCCCTTGAGGTGCACAAGCTGTTCGCATTGCTGAGCGATGTGGTGGCGCGCCGCCCCGGCATGAACGTGACGCTGGTGGACACCCGCGGCACGCTGGCGCGTGCCCTAAGCGACGGCGCGGGCGAGAGCGGCAATTGGGAAAACGAGATCCACCCCACCGCGCACGGCTAAGCGCTTCTGGCCGAAAAGTGGCGACCGGCGCTGGATGCGCTGTAGGCTATGCTGACAGCCATGCCACCGCTGATACAGTTCTGGCTCAACGGCAGTTTCGGGACGAGTTTCGCGCCGTAGCGCTTGCCTGCGGACAAACGGTCGTTTGGGACGCCAGCAGGTCCGGGGTGAAGTCGCTCAGTTGCCGGCAACCAGTGAGTCCCATCTCCCGCTCGATCTCCGTCCGGAGCAACTGCAGCGCGTGTGCGGCGCCATTGCGACCGGCGAGGGCGGTGCCGAACAGCGTTGGGCGGCCGATGAGTACCGCGTCGGCGCCGAGGGCGAGCGCCTTCAGAACGTCGCTGCCGCGGCGGATTCCGCTGTCGAGCAGCACGGTCGCCTTGCCGCCGATCGCGCGCACGATGGCCGGCAGCGCCTCGATCGGCGCCAGCGCGCCGTCGACGGTGCGTCCGCCGTGATTGGACACGAGCACGCCGTCGACGCCGTACGACACGGCGGTGGCCGCATCGTCGGGGCGCAGGATGCCCTTGAGGATCAGCTTGC
>CAISIP010000458.1 GCA_903885415.1 uncultured beta proteobacterium | reverse complement strand
AGTGCGGGTTCCCGTGTGAAAGTAGGACATTGTCAGGCTATTAATTGGGGAAAACCCGGTCGAAAGACCGGGTTTTTTTTCGTTCAATTTGGGCTGGGCATGAACTGAGGAACGGCGGCGGTCGAATCCGCTATCCTAGAGGGTCCTCAACAACGGCGCTAGCGCCCAAGCTGCTCGTGTCAGAAACCCATTCAGTTCGTGCGTTAGACAAAGAAGACAAGCGTACTTTCCTGCAAAGGCTCGCCGAGTTCATACACCCCGGCCCCGATTCCAAGGCGGAATTGATGGAGACCTTGGCAGAGGCCGAAGGCAACAACATCATCGGTGCCGAGTCGCGGTTCATGCTGGAGGGCGTGATCCGGATGGCTGACATGACAGCCGGCGACGTGATGGTTCCTGCGACCCGCATGGACCTGATTGATATTGCTGCGCCGAGCGACGAACTGTTGGGTGCCGTCATCGACACGGCGCATTCCCGCTTCCCGGTCTACGACGGCGAGCGCGACAACATCATCGGCATTCTGATGGCCAAGGACTTGCTGAAGTTGCAGCGTGCGCCTGGCCTGAGCATTCGCGCCCTGTTGCGGCCAGCAGCCTTCGTGCCCGAGAGCAAGGGTTTGAACGATCTGTTGCGGGAGTTCCGCGGCAAGCGCAATCACTTGGCCATCGTGGTCGACGAGTTCGGCCGGGTCGCTGGGCTGATCACGATCGAGGATGTGCTGGAGCAGATCGTCGGCGAGATCGAAGACGAGTTCGACATCGACGAGGATGAAGGCGACATATTTGGCCTTGCAGACCGCAGCTACCGGGTCAGTGGCGACGCACTCGTGGGCCGGGTTGAGGAGGCTTTCGGCGTCAAGCTGGCCGCGCCAGAGGGCGGCCAAGAGTTCGACACCATTGGCGGCCTTATCGCTCACGAAATGGGCCATGTGCCCAAGCGCGGTGAACAGCACAGCCGGGCCGGTCTTCACTTTGTAGTGTTGCACACCAAAGGAGGCGCCGTGAAGTGGTTCAAGGTCGCCCCACAGTCGCCCTGAACCCTTGCTGCGACAAGCGCTGATCGCCGTTGCTTGCGGCCTGTTGCATGCGGTGTCGCTAGCCACGCCGTGGGATGGGCAACCATCGGGCTGGCTGCAGCTGCTGGCGCTTGGAGGCCTGGCGTGGCAATTGGAGCGTTGCACCGCGCCCTCTAGAGCGGCGTTGTTGGGGGGCCTGTTCGGAACGGCCTGGCTGGGCGGAACTTTCTGGTGGCTGTTCATCGCCATGAATACTTATGGGGGGCTTGCGGCCCCGCTCGCGTTCTTGGCCGTGCTGGCCCTCGCGGCGGTGCTGAGCCTTTACTACGCAGCGGCTGGCGCTGCTTTCGTCGCCCTGGCGCCTAGCAAGCGCTGGTGCGGATGCGTCTTTGCCGCGCTCTGGCTGATGGCGGAGCTCGCGCGGGGCCAATGGTTCACTGGATTTGGTTGGGGCGGGGCAGCCTACGCACACACCGGCGCTCTGGTGCACGCCGCCCCCTATGTGGGTGCCTACGGGATGGCCGCGCTGGTGGCCTTCGTGGCATATGCGCTGGCCGACTGGCTGCATGAGCCGACGCAGCCGGTCAAAGTGGCGATGGCGTTTCTGGCTGCGTGCGTGTTGGCCGCAATGGCATCGCTGCCAACCTCATTTACAACCGCCGGTCCGACATTGCAGGTCGCGCTGCTGCAAGGCAACATCCCCCAGAATCAGAAGTTTGAGTCTGGCACCGGCATCGCCGAGTCATTGCGCTGGTACCGGGAGCAACTTGCCGCCTCGACGGCGTCGCTGGTGGTGGCGCCAGAAACAGCCGTTCCATTGCTGCCGGGACAGTTGCCGCCGGGCTATTGGCAGGGACTGCGGCATCGCTTTGGCGACGGCGCGCAGGCCGCTTTGATCGGCGTTCCCCTGGGTAGCGCAGAAAGCGGCTACACCAATTCAGTGGTCGGACTGCGTGCGCCTGCGGCGCGGGCCGGTGAAGCCTCCGATTACCGCTATGACAAGCACCACCTGGTGCCTTTCGGCGAATTCATACCGCCACTATTTCGCTGGTTTACCTCCATGATGGACATACCCCTCGGGGACTTCAACGCGGGCGCGACCGGCCAGGACGCCTTTCACTGGCAGGGTCAGCGCCTCGCGCCCAATGTCTGCTACGAGGACCTCTTTGGTGAAGAATTGGGCAGACGCTTTATCGATCCGGCCTCGGCACCCACCATATTCGTCAATGTCAGCAACATAGCTTGGTTCGGAAACTCTTTGGCAATAGACCAGCACCTGCAGATTTCGCGGATGCGCGCCATCGAATTTGGCAGACCTTTCATCCGCGCAACCAACACCGGCGAGACCGCGATCATCGACCACAACGGGCGGCTGACGCAGTCGCTGCAACGGCACACCCGCGGCGTTCTGCAGGGATCCGTGCAAGGACGAGAAGGCATCACGCCCTATGCTTGGTGGGTGTCACGCTGTGGGCTCTGGCCGCTCTGGCTGCTCGCGGGCTTGGTGCTCTTAGGCTCGTTCGCTTTGCGGCCAGGCCGTCGCAGCTGGCGATGGCGGACCCGCCACTAAAATGCGGACAGGCTGCGCTGCGCGTTGCGCTAGCGGGAAGCGCAAGCAGCCCTATTTTCTTGAGACTTCATGCTGACTTTCCAACAGATTATTTTGAAGCTGCAGTCCTACTGGGACGGGCAAGGTTGCGCGTTGTTGCAGCCTTACGATATGGAGGTGGGCGCAGGCACTTCGCACACGGCGACTTTCCTGCGGGCAATAGGCCCGGAACCGTGGAATGCGGCCTATGTGCAGCCCAGCCGACGCCCCAAGGACGGCCGGTACGGCGACAACCCGAACCGCCTGCAGCATTACTACCAGTACCAGGTTGTCATGAAGCCTGCGCCGGCCAATATTCTCGACCTCTACCTTGGATCACTGCGGGCGCTGGGCTTTGACCTGAAGAAGAACGACATCCGTTTTGTCGAGGACGATTGGGAAAATCCGACGCTGGGCGCTTGGGGTCTGGGCTGGGAGGTCTGGCTCAACGGCATGGAAGTCACCCAGTTCACCTATTTTCAGCAGGTCGGCGGAATCGACTGCAAACCGGTCACTGGCGAGATCACCTACGGCCTTGAACGGCTGGCGATGTACCTGCAGGAAGTCGACAGCGTCTACAAGCTGCAGTGGACTCAGGGCCTGAGTTACGGCGACGTCTACCTGCAGAACGAGAAGGAGCAGTCGGCCTACAACTTTGAGCATAGTGACGCTGACTTCCTGTTTGCCGCCTTTGGCGCGCACGAGCGCCAGGCGGCACACCTGATCGCCCATCAACTGGCCCTGCCGGCTTACGAGCAGGTGCTCAAGGCTGCGCACAGTTTCAACCTGCTCGATGCACGCGGCGCAATCAGCGTGACCGAGCGCGCCGCCTATATGGGCCGAATCCGGACCATAGCGCGCTCCGTCGCGCAGAGCTATTTTGACAGCCGAGAGCGCCTCGGTTTCCCGATGGCACCGCGGGCCTGGGTCGACCAGCTGGTGAAGGCCGCATGACCGAAACTGAACAGACAAGAACGGCGGGTGACAGCCTGCTGGTCGAGTTGCTGGTCGAGGAACTGCCACCCAAGTCGCTGAGCGCCCTGGGGAGGGCCTTCGGCCATCTGCTGGCGCAGGGGTTGCATGAGCAGGGACTGATCTCCGACCCGACCCGCCACACGATGTACGCATCGCCGCGGCGCCTGGCGGTTCATCTGCCCGATGTGGCGCGTCGCGCGCCGGACAGGGCGCTTGCGCACAAATTGATGCCGGTGGCGGTGGGTCTGGATGCGCAGGGCCAGCCAACGGCAGCGCTGCAAAAAAAGCTGATCGGGCTGGGTGCCGATCCGGCGGCGGTTGCCAGCCTGCGGCGCGCGGTGGACGGCAAGGCGGAGGCGCTCTTTCTTGACAGCGTGGTCGGCGGCGCCAGCCTTGCGCAGGGCCTGCAGAAGGCGTTGACCGACGCGATCGCCAGGCTACCCATACCGCGCCTGATGAGCTACCAGTTGCACAGCGATTGCGCGCTTCCTGGATGGAGCAGCGTCAGCTTTGTTCGCCCGGTTCACGGACTGCTTGCGCTGCATGGAGACGCTGTGGTCGCGGTGCAGGCGCTGGGCCTGCGTTCGGGCAACAGCACCCAGGGCCACCGCTTTGAAGCCGAGGTCTCGCCGGTGCTGATCCGGACTGCCGACGAGTACGCCCAAACCATGCTTCGGGACGGTGCCGTGATCGTCGGCTTTGCCGAGCGTCGCGCCGAGATTGCGCGCCAATTGGAGCAGGCCTGCCAGCGGCTTGGCGCAGGCGTGCGCGCGGTGCAGGACGACGCGCTGCTGGATGAGGT
>CAISIP010000457.1 GCA_903885415.1 uncultured beta proteobacterium | reverse complement strand
GAAGCGACGCTTCTTGGTTGCGTGGCTCGAGGGCGCAAGGCTAGTGCCTGCATCATGGCCCGACGGCCCGAACGCGGTCCGCGCGTCCTTCTGTTTCGGAAAGGCTGTAGCGTCCCCCGAGTTTTGCAACGCTGTACTCGACATAACGGGGGACATCGTCGACAGCGTAGAGGTAGGATATTGGATCGAAGCGGTAGCCGCCCCGTAGCAGGCGCTCAAAGCGTCGGAAGGCTAATACCAGGCGACGCAGCGCCTGCGAGCGGAATGCGCCGTAGGCCGCGCGGACCTGTTCCGATTCCTCGCGAGCACGGGGATGGGTGCTGAGGTTGGTGCCATCGACGCCGAATATCGCCAGGTAGTCCGGTAGATGACGGATCACCGTGCCCGCCGCAGCCAGCTTGAGCAGCAACTCCTTGTCGGCCGCGTAGCGAAGTCGGCTGTTCAGCTTCAGCCGGCCCTGGTCGAACAGCCGGCGTCGGAAGAACAGGGTGCATGACTGCGCATTCAGGAAGCCGTTGGCCACATAGACGCTGCGAAACGGAATTTCGCGACGCAAGGCCAATGGCCGGCCCTGCCGGTCGGCCACGATGTAGTTGCCGAACACCACATCGACTTCGGGATGGGCGCTGAAAAAGGCCTGCACCTTGGCCAGCGTGCCGGGAAGATATTGCTCGTCAGAGTTGAGCCAGGAGAGAATTTCTCCGGTCGATCGTTCCCAGGCGCGGTTAATGGCGTCGTACATGCCGGCGTCGGCTTCGCTGACCGCCCGCAGGTCGGGTTGGCGGGCCAGCCATTGGGATGCACCATCTGTCGACTGCGCGTCTTGCACCAGGTGCTCCAGGGTCGCGTTGCGCTGACCGCGCACCGAGCCTACGCAGCGGGTGAGCTTGGCGAGCGCATTGTGGGTCGGCGTCGCGATGGAAAAGCGGGGCGCGCTCACGGATGGCCTGCGGAAGTTGAATGATCGACGGCCTTGCCGATCGCGGAAGGCATCTTGCTGTGCCGAATCGCGTGGGCGTAAGCTTCCATGTGCCTAGCGGCGAACAGCCGAGAGCAGAAGCGCTGTTCAGCCAACTGGCGTGCCGCTATTGCAGCCCGGGCTAGCCAGCCCGGTTGGTGCAGCGCCTGCTGCAGAGCGACCAGCAGCGCTTGCCCATTGATTTCCTTGGCTAGCATGCCGGTGATGCCATCGTCGATCAAGTCGGGCATACCGCCGATGTTGAATGCGATGCTCGGCAGGCCGCAGGCACTGGCTTCGACCACGGTGTTGGGTAGGTTATCTTGCAGGCTGGGCGCGAGAAATATATCTGCCGCTGAATACAGAGCCACGAGGGCCTCGTCGTCGTGCAAATGGCCGAGATTCCTGGCGGGGACGCCGTGCAGCGTACCGACAGATTTGGTGTCGGTGCCATAGACGCAGAGCAGCAGTGAATCGGCAAGCAAAGATCCTGCTGCGCGGCGCAGCATCTCTTCGACTTGGGCAAAACCCTTTCGGGGATTGGCGTCAGACTTGATCGCGCCAAATAGCAGGATGAACTTGTCGGTGGGAAGGCCGAATAAGCTCCGAGCCGTTGCCTTGTCGATTGGTTTGAACCGTGAGAGATCCAGTCCATTCGGAATTACCAGAATCTCCCGATTAGCGGCGGTGGCGCTGCGCCGGCCGACGCTGGCGAGCCATCGACTCGGCGAAATCAGGGTCAGCTGGGTAGTGTCTAGCGTGGCCCGCTTGGATGTGAGTCTGCGGCCGGCCATATTGAGGCTGCTGCCTCGTGTGTGCATGGGACAGGGAGTGCATCCGGCGGTGGCATAGCGCTCGCACCCTTCGTCGTAGTGGCAGCCGCCGGTAAATGGCCACATGTCATGGGCCGTCCAGAGAAGGGGCCGGCCGATGCGCTCTATCTGGGCCAGCGACACGAAGCCGGCGTTGATCCAGTGCAGGTGGACGACGTCGGGATTGAACGAGGCAAGCCGCGCCAGCAGGTCGCCAGGCAGCCAATTCACCGAAAACTGTCCAAGTCGGGTGCCCATCCATTTGGCCGGCGCGTGGTCGATCAATGGTCGGATCCGCCCGATGAGCTTGGTAAGGCCACCGGAGCGGCCTTCGACCGTTGGGTCGGCGCTGGTTCGAACTTGCACGAACATGCGTGAATCGGCGCCATGGACTTGCAGCGCCTGGTGCAGCCGGTAGGCGGCCCGCGCGGCCCCACCATCGAGGTCAAAGCTGCAGACGACAGCGACTTTCACGGCCCGGCCTTGCTTGGACGCCGACGGCGCACCGCATCAGGGTCGTGGTGGGGACTCGGCCACCGTCCATCAAACCGACCGCGGCGGCGCGTGATCCACGAAGGCGGCTCTTGCCTTGCGACCGATCCAAATTGGGCCGGCAAAGCTTTTTTTCCGGGCTGAGCGGCAAAAAAGCGAGCGGGCAGCACCGTCCGATTGATCCGGATAAAACATATTCGCTTGGCCTGGAAGTCCATAACGGGCGCTTCAAAGGATCTGAGTGGCCCTGATGCTGTGCCGCGAGTCTCGTCCGCCAGCAGCACTATCGCGAGGCTCGGATTAGGTGTGAGGAGCTCTTGATAAGAAAATGGCCCGTGCCAACGAGTCGATGTCCGCCCGCTAGCGGCTTCATGCATGGGCACCTGCCTCGTTGGAGCCTCAGCAAGCGCCATGGTGGGCGCTAGCACTGAGCCCCGCCCATCCACCTCAGTGGATTCTTGACAAGGGGGCTAATGAAGCCCGGCCATAGCCGGCCTTGTCGTGGCCAGACGCTGTCAGATAGGGCTAAGCGAAATCGCACCGAGGCCAGCTTCCCTGCCTCATCCATGCTGACTATGTTCGCCATGATCGACTTCCTGATGACACGTCAGACTTTCCATTAAAAACATTTTTTACCAAGGGACAACGCAGCATGCTTCGATGGCTTTAGGTAGCAACTATTTGGCGCTTAACCGGCCAATCTAAGAAGAACGTTGTCCGCTAAGAAATTTAAGATGCGTCAATAGTCCTACTTTTAGGACTGCCGCCGCTGCGCCGTGTCAACCCAGGGGCCACGGCAAGCGCTTGTCGGGTTTAGCCCGAACGTGCCTCAATAGGGCGATGTCTAGAAAGCATGGCCTAAGTCCGCAGGAGCTCTAGTCGACTGCTGGCGAGGGACTGCGCGGGGAGCCGAATATAGAGACCGCTATTTTCCCTGCGAGACGCAACTGAAAAAATGCAGTGTCCTGGCTAGAACGGTGTCCGAACACAGCGCCAGATAGGCTCGACGATGCCAATCGTGACGAGGAAGGCTATCCGCTAGAGTCGCGCTGACCGCTTCGCATCGGGCTCCCCACTAGGCAGACGCAACGGCCCGTAGGTTCTAGGTTCGCCGCGGCGCAGGAGATGCAGGCGCCAAGAGAAAGTTAGCCGCATCATTTCCATGAAACGTGCCAAAAAGGTAGGGAGGCGTTCTTGAACTTGATCGGCTTCACGGGCTACCGGGACTATGAAGACGGGGCCGGACTCCTGAGGAAGTCGTCGTAGGCTTTGGCGAGTCCAATCGGCAGCGGCGTTCGCGCGCTCCAGCCCTGCGCGTTGAGCCGCCCGGTGTGCAGCAGCTTGCGCGGGGTTCCGTCTGGCTTGCTGGAGTCGAACACGATGGCGCCATCAAAGCCCACCACATCCTGTACCGTCTGCGCCAGTTCGCGGATGCTTAGGTCGGAGCCCACGCCGATGTTCACGATGGGAGGCTCGAAGCGGCCGGTCTTGAGCTCGTCGCTCCCCAGCAGCAACTGGTACTGCGCCTGGGGCAGGTTCATCAAGTGCACGCAGGCGTCTGCCATGTCTTCGCTGTACATGAATTCGCGTCGCGGCGTTCCGGTTCCCCAGACAACGACCTCCGCGGCTCTCTCTAGTTTGGCCTGGTGAAATTTGCGCAGCAGCGCCGGGATCACATGGCTGTTTTGGGGGTGGTAATTGTCGCCAGGGCCGTACAGGTTGGTCGGCATCGCAGCAAGGTAGCGGGTGCCATATTGGCGGTTATAGCTCCAGCACATTTCGATGCCGGCGATCTTGGCCAGCGCGTAAGGCCGATTGGTAGGTTCCAGCGGCCCACTCAGCAGGTAGTCCTCCTGCATCGGTTGTGGGCAGCGCTTTGGGTAGATACAGCTGGAGCCCAGGAACAGCAGTCGCTGCACATCGCTGCGATAGGCAGCGTGGATGACGTTGGTCTGCACCGCCAGGTTGTCGCGGATGAATTCGGCGGGGAAATCGTTGTTGGCCAGTATGCCGCCGACCCTTGCCGCGGCGAGGAATACATGGTCGGGCTTGTGCTGGGCGAAGAAGCTTTCGGTCGCCTGTTGGTCGCACAGGTCGAGCTCGGCGTGCGTTCGCACAAGCAGGTTATGGTAGCCACGCGCCTGCAGGTTGCGGGTGATAGCGCCTCCCACCAGCCCCCGGTGGCCCGCCACGTAGATCTTGTCGTTTTTGTCCATGGTGTTTGCGACTCGGGGCTACTCGTTGAAGTCGTAGGCCTGAAAGCCGTGCTTTTTCACCAGCTCGTCGCGCTCGGCGCTTTTGAGGTCTTCGCGCACCATCTCGCTGACCAGTTCCGCAAATTGGGTCTGCGGCGTCCAGCCGAGCTTCTCCTTGGCTTTGCTGGCATCGCCGAGAAGCGTCTCGACCTCGGTTGGCCGAAAGTAGCGTGGATCCACCTTGACGATGACTTTACCGCTTTGGTCGCTACCGGTTTCGTCAACGCCCGCACCGGTCCACCGGATCTCTATACCGAGTTCCTGCGCGGCGGCGTCGACAAAGTCGCGCACGCTGTACTGCACGCCGGTGGCTATGACGAAGTCCTCTGCCTGGTCCTGCTGCAGCATCAGCCATTGCATCTCGACATAGTCCCGCGCGTGGCCCCAGTCGCGCAGCGCGTCTAGGTTGCCCAAATACAGGCAGTCCTGCAACTGCAGCTTGATGCGCGCCAGCGCCCGCGTGATCTTGCGCGTCACAAAGGTCTCGCCGCGCAGGGGGCTCTCATGGTTGAAAAGGATGCCATTGCATGCATACATGCCATAGGCCTCGCGGTAGTTCACGGTAATCCAGTAGGCGTAGAGCTTGGCCACCGCATAGGGGCTACGCGGGTAAAACGGCGTGGTCTCGCGCTGCGGTGTTTCTTGCACCAGTCCGTAGAGCTCGCTGGTCGAAGCCTGGTAAAAACGCGTCCTCTTTTCCATTCCCAGAATGCGCATAGCTTCCAGAATGCGCAGCGTTCCAAGGCCGTCGGCATTCGCGGTGTATTCGGGTGTGTCAAAGCTTACCGCCACATGGCTCATTGCCGCCAGGTTGTATATCTCGTCGGGCTGCACCTGCTGGATGATGCGAATCAGATTGGTGCTGTCGGTCAGGTCGCCGTAATGCAACACCAGGTCGCGCTGGTTCACATGCGGGTCCTGGTACAGGTGGTCGATCCGGTCGGTGTTGAACAGGGAAGCACGGCGCTTGATGCCGTGGACCCGATAGCCCTTTTTCAGCAGAAACTCGGCCAGATAGGCGCCGTCTTGGCCGGTGATTCCGGTGATGAGTGCAGTCTTCTTCATGGGTGCTATTTTGTTGGTGGTGGTTCTGTGGTGTGCGGCGCGCGCGCCCATCTAGGCCCTTGCGCGCTGCGAAACCCCTGCAGGCCATGCAGCGCGCGGTCAAGCCCAACGATGGGCAAAAGCGCGATCAGGAACAATACCATGCCCGCAAAGTCGGGCAGGAAGCCCGCAGTGCATACGGGCGGCCTGTCTGTGCTCGCTGGGGGGTCGAGGCTGTCCGTCACGATCGCGCCTCAATTCTTGTGTGCCCGCCAAAGGGTCATCGCGAGCACGGCCGGGCCGAGGGGTTGTTCTGAAGGGCTCCCGCTCTCGGTGGGCAGATTGAGCGGACTGGGACGCTACAGAGTAGCCAAGCCGGCGACAATCGGTGTCCATGTTCAAAATGCGGCACGCTACCCAGTCGCCGTAGAGCCATAGGCACCATCCTTCCGGGAGCTCGGGTTGTTCAAGAGACTAGCCATTCGCGGCCTACAGCGTGCCTTGCGGCCGCTTTCCGTGCTGGTTTGCGTGGCCGTGCCGCTGGGCCTCTTCGTAGGCGGCGCCCAACCGGTCGCGGTGGGGCTTTTTCCAGCGCCTTGGGACAAGCTGGCGCATGCTGGCGTGTTTTGCCTCCTTGCCTGTGCAATCGGCTACGCCAGCGGATTTCGCGGAAAGCCGATGTGGTGGCTGGCGGCCTTGGGCGCGGCAACCATAGGTGCTCTGGATGAGTGGCATCAGTTGGTCTTGCCCGGACGCAGCGCCGGCTGGGACGACTTGGTGGCCGACGCAGTGGGTGGCGCCATGGGCGCTTCGGGCCTGCTGTACGGCTCCGACCTGAGGCGTTGGCTGGGAGCCTGCGTCCTCAAGCATCGTTGAGTACCGCTCCGACGAGTGTGACGCCGCTGTCCTGCAGCCGGCGCGCCAGCGACGCCGCCTCGCTCAGCAGGCTCTGGTTTTTGCGTGTAACCAGGGTCGCTGCGCGGGCGACGCGCGCGACGATCTCGGCGTCGGCATAGTCGCAGCCGGCCGGTGTATCGATGACGATGACGTCAAACTCAGCGGCGGCGTCTTGCAGCAGCGCGGAAAAGGCGGGCCGCCCTAGCAACTCCTGCGGGTTGGGCGGCGATGCACCGGCTGGCATGAGGCGCAGGTTGGCCAGGCCGGAAACGGCTACTGCGGCTTCGAGTCCGGATCGGCCAGCGAGCACAGCCGACAGTCCCGCGCTTTTTCCCGGCATGAACAGTTCCTGCTGTCGGGGGTCGCGCAGGTCCGCGTCGATCAGCAGCGTTTGCTGGCCAAGCTGTGAAAACACGATCGCCAGATTAGCCGCGATGAAGCTGCGACCATCTCCTGAGCCCGCGCTCACGACAGCGATCGCCTTGTGCGTCGGGTCGGATTGCAACCAGCGCAGCATCAACTGGCTGCGCAGGGCACGCAGACTTTCGGCGGCCTGGCTAAAGGGCTGATACGCGGCAATCAACTCGGCGCTGCGGCTGGTGTCTCGGACGCTCAGGTAGGAGTATTCAAACTGCCGGGAAAGCGCAAGGTCGAGGTCTTCCCGCGTCAGCAGCTTGAGCCCAATGGCCGTCTCGCCAAATTTCTGTCCCTGTCGCCTCTGCTGCGCCGCGACCCGCTGCGCATCGCGAAGGCTCAGTCTGCCGGTGGCGACCAGAATCTCACCGATTGCCTGCCCCGCAACCGGTTCAGGGCGCAGGCTGACGATGTTGTCGGCGACGGTATTCATGCGTTTGCTCCATGGACATTTATGGCAGCCGTCTCTGGTGGAGTCGCATGCCGGATCATGCGCGTGGCCGATGCGATCGAACCCAGAACCGGCAGGTTGAGCGCTTCAACCAGATCGTCGGCCGAGCGCACGCGCCGGTGCGCGAGCTCGAGCAGCAACGCCAGGCCAATGCCGAGCATGCTGCCGAGCACGAGCGCCCCGAGCAGGTTGAGCGTCAATCGGGGCCGAGACGGCTCCAACGGCACCGACGCGGCGTTGAGCAGTGCGATATTGGTTTGGCCGTTCTGGCTCTCGATGCTGGTCTGCGCCGCGCGCTGGCTGGTGGCCTCGAAAGCGCGCTGTGCGGTCTCGATATCGCGGCGCAGCACGTTCAGCTCGTCGCGTTGTTTGTTGAGCTTCAGTACCCGCGTTTTTTGCAGCGCCAACGCGTCCTGCAGTTGCTGTTCACGAAATTTTCCAACTTGGTAGGTGGTGTCGATCGAGCTTGCAATCTTGATCGTTTCGCCCGCCAGCTGCTCGCGCAGTGTCGCCAGTTCGGCCTCAGCCCGCTGGGTCTGCGGATGGTTCTTGCCCAGGTGGGCGTTGTTTTCCTGCAGCTTGGCGTTCAAGCGGGCGACCTCGGCCTTGAGGCCATTGATGAGGGGGCTTTGGATCACCTCGGCGACCGTGTCGGCCTTCCCCGTGCTGCGCTTGCTTTGGCTGTCGGTGGTCTGCGACTGCATGGCGGTCAGCTGGCTTGAGGTTTCGTTGAGCTTGGCGGTCTCAAAGTCAATCCGCTCGTCGGCCGAGACGATGCCATTTTTCTGCTGGTAAGACGACAGCGCCTGTTGGGCCCGCTCGAGTCGAAGGCGCATGGCCTTGGTCTGCTCATCAAAGAAACTCGCATACTGGCGCGACGGTGCCAACCGGAGATCCAGATTCACGTCCAGATAGGCTTGCGCAAAAGCGTTGGCCACTGCAGCGGCGAAGTCGGGGTCCGATCCCGTGTAGCCGATTTTTATCACGTTGCTCTCGCGCTCCGGCTTGACATCGAGCCTTTTTTGCAACCGAGTCGTCAGCCAGTTCAGCAGTTGGCCCCGGCCCTCGGTTGCGTCCTGCCACTGCGCGCGAACCGCGACATCTTGCTCCATCCGCAGCAGCTTGACGACCCGCTGCGCGACCCGTTCACTGTTGATGATGTCGATTTGCGTCGCCATATAGCCCGGCGCGATCATGCCGCCGAGCAGTATTCCGCTGACAGGGTCGGGCGATTTGACGTCGACCACCACCGCCGAGGTAGCGGTGTATTGCTTGGTCATCAGCAGGCTGATCGCAAGCGTCGCCAGCACCGTGAGCGCCGCGGTCAAGAGCGCAACGCCGTAGCGCGCCCGCATGATCAGCAGGAATTGTCTGGGTGTCATGACGGGCGTGCGCGGTTTCAGAAAAGGCGTTCATCGACATAGATGACATCGTCGGGCTGGACCCGGTCGGTCAGCCTGGGAACCGTCCGCTGGATCGATCCGTCGGGCGCGCGCCGGTGCAGGCGCAGCTTGGACTCGCTGCCCCGCCCGGTGGGGCCACCGCCCTGCGCCAGCGCCTGCATGATCGTCATCGCGCGCTCGACCCTGAACGCACCGGGGCGCTGCGCTTCGCCGTAGATATAGAACACCGGTGCGCGGTGTACATAGATCGTGTCGCCACCCATCAGCACGATGTCGTCGCGGGGCTGTTCCCCCAGGTAAATCCCTGGCAGGTCGATCAGCTGGCGATAGGGCTGGCCACCCCGCTGACCGCTCACGATGACCATGTCGTCGCTGCCCTGCGCCACGCCGCCGGCGGCTGCCAGCATGTCGCTCAGGCGGGTATTGGCGCTTTCCAGCGGAAAACGCCCCGGCCGATTGACCAGTCCCAGCACCGATATCTGGTTAGCGCGCACCTGCAGCAAGGAGATGGTGACCTGCGGCCGACGTATGAAGTCACCGCTTTGCAGCGCCTGGGCGATGCGTTGCTCTGCCTGTGCAAGCGAGAGTCCGCCAACCGCCACCGGCCCGATCAGCGGGTACGTGATGCTTCCACCCTCGGCTACCCGGGTGTCGATGCTCAGATCGGGGTGCTGGAAAACCTGAATCCGGATCGCGTCGCCCGCGCCGAGCGGGTAGTCGAGCTTTGGCTGGCTATGGCCGATGACGCAGGCAAGGGCCAGCGCGACGACGATGAAGATGCGCAGCACGCTGCTGGCTCGGCTTGGGCTTCGGGGCATGGCGTCTTTGGCGGGTTTGGCGTGGTCAGGGAT
>CAISIP010000456.1 GCA_903885415.1 uncultured beta proteobacterium | reverse complement strand
TGGGACTGGGCGGGCTGAGCCTGGCGACGCTCACCGAAATGACGCCGCCGCCGAACGACGAGGGCGGACTGGCCAACGCGATCTACGGCTCCTTTTTGATGGTGATGCTGGCGGCCTTCGTCGGAACGCCGATCGGCATCATGGCCGGAATCTATCTGGCCGAGTACGGCAGCCGAAGCTGGCTCGCGACGACCACCCGCTTTGTCAACGACGTGTTGCTGTCGGCGCCTTCCATCGTGACCGGGCTCTTCGTGTACGCGGTGGTGGTATCGCGCTTCAAGTCCTTCTCGGGCTGGGCCGGGGTGATGGCGCTGGCGCTGATCGTGATTCCGGTCGTGATTCGCACCACCGAAAACATGCTGCAACTGGTTCCGTCGGCGCTTCGAGAAGCCGCCTACGCGCTGGGAGCGCCAAAATGGAAGGTGATCCTGAGCATCACGCTGCGGGTCGCCCGCGCCGGCGTTGTGACCGGCGTGATGCTGGCGGTGGCGCGCATCGCCGGCGAGACTGCGCCGCTGCTGTTCACCGCGCTGAGCAACCAGTTCTGGACCTCCAGCCTGAGCGAGCCGATGGCGAGCCTGCCGGTGACGATTTTCAAGTTCGCGATGAGCCCTTATGAAAACTGGCAAAAGCTGGCGTGGGCCGGCGTCTTCCTGATCACGATGGCGGTGCTCGCGCTGAACATCGTCGCCCGCGTGCTGACCCGCGCGCGCTGAGCGGCAGCGAGCGCCAGCACCCATCCCAACCGACCGTACTTCTATGAATATCGTCAAACCAATCCGCGAACGGTCCAAAATTTCGGTCAAGGACCTGAATTTTTATTACGGCAATTTTCACGCGCTCAAGGCCATCAATCTGGAAATTCCCGAGAAGAAGGTGACCGCCTTCATCGGTCCTTCAGGTTGCGGGAAGTCGACCCTGCTGCGCGTCTTTAACCGCATGTTCGAGCTCTACCCGGAGCAGCGCGCCGAGGGACAGATATTGCTCGATGACGAGGACCTGCTGACCAGCAAGCAGGATGTCGCGTTGTTGCGCGCCAAGGTGGGGATGGTGTTCCAAAAACCGACGCCGTTTCCGATGTCGATCTTCGACAACGTCGCTTTCGGCGTGAAGCTTTTCGAGCATCTCAACGCCACCGACATGGAGGAGCGCGTCGAGTGGGCGCTGCGCAAGGCGGCGCTGTGGGACGAAGTCAAGAACAAACTCAACCAGAGTGGCTCCGGCTTGTCCGGTGGGCAGCAGCAGCGGCTGTGCATCGCGCGCGGTATCGCGATCAAGCCGGAGGTGCTGCTGCTCGATGAACCCTGTTCGGCGCTAGACCCTATTTCCACCGCCAAGATCGAGGAGCTGATCTCTGAACTCAAGCACGACTACACGGTGGTGATCGTCACGCACAACATGCAGCAGGCAGCGCGCTGCAGCGACTACACCGCTTATATGTACCTGGGCGACCTGATGGAGTTCGGTGCCACCGAGCAGATGTTCTTCAAGCCCGCGCGCAAAGAAACCGAAGACTACATCACCGGCCGGTTCGGCTAGACAGCCAGGAGCAGAGCATGAGCGACAAACACTTATCAAGCCAGTTCGACAGCGAGCTGACGGCGATCTCCAAACGGGTCATGGAGATGGGTGGTCTGGTCGAATCGCAGATCCGGACCGCCGTGTACGCGCTGGCGCAGCTCAGCTCGGAGGCGGCGGGCGAGGTGATGCGGGCCGAGGCCAGGGTCAACACGATGGAGGTCGAGATCGACCACGACCTGT
The DNA here is from genome assembly GCA_903885415.1 of uncultured beta proteobacterium. GTDB lineage: Bacteria > Pseudomonadota > Gammaproteobacteria > Burkholderiales > Burkholderiaceae_C > CAISIP01. The sequence goes on along the minus strand of CAISIP010000456.1, from coordinate 7,176 downwards.
CCTCGATCATCGCCCGACGCCAGCCGACTGCGCGCGACCTGCGGCTGCTGCTGGCGATCTCCAAGACCACCGCGAATCTGGAGCGCACCGGCGACGAAGCCGAGAAGATTGCACGGATGGTGAAGTCGATCATCGACAGCGGTTCGTCGCGCACGCTTCCGGCGTCCGAGTTGCGCATCGCCGCAGACATGGCGTCCGCACTGCTGCGCAAGTCGCTCGACGCGTTCGCCCGCCTCGACGCTGCCATCGCGCTGACGATCCTGAAGGAGGACGACGCGATCGACCGTGAGTTCGACGGTTTCGTGCGCAAGCTGATTACCTACATGATGGAGGACCCGCGCACGATTTCGGTCAGCCTGGACCTGCTGTTCGTTGCCAAGGCGATCGAGCGCATTGGTGACCATGCGAAAAATATCGCCGAGTTCACCATCTATGTGGTCAAGGGCGCCGACGTGCGCCATACGCCGATGGCCGATATTGAATCGGTCGTACTCTGACACCGGGGCCGGCACGACAGCATGCGTAAGTTGCCGCGTATCTTGGTGGTCGAGGACGAGCCGGCGATCGCCGAGCTGATCGCCGTGAACCTGCGTCACAACGGGTTTCAACCGATTTGGGTCGCCGATGGCGAGGCGGCGCAGCGAGAACTCGAAGGCGTCTTGCCCGACGCCATCTTGCTCGACTGGATGCTGCCGGGCCACAGTGGCATCGTGTTGGCGCGGCGCTGGCGTGCCGACCCACGGACCCAGGCGGTTCCGATCCTGATGGTGACTGCGCGCGGCGACGAGCGGGAAAAGGTGGCGGGGCTGGACGCTGGCGCCGACGACTACATCACCAAGCCGTTTTCAACCCAGGAACTGCTGGCGCGCATCCGCTCGGTGCTACGCCGCCGAGCGCCCCAGCCGGTCAGCGAAAGCGTGGCGATCGGCGCGCTGCTGCTCGACGCGGCGACGCACCGGGTAACGCACCAGACGCGGGCGCTCAAGCTCGGTCCGACCGAGTACAAACTGCTGCATTACCTGATGACGCACGCCGAGCGGGTCCACAGCCGTGGCCAGTTGCTCGACAAGGTCTGGGGCGACCATGTGTACATTGAGGAGCGCACCGTCGATGTGCACGTGAAGCGCCTGCGCGAGGCCTTGGGCGATGCCGCCCCGATGGTCGAGACCGTTCGTGGAGCCGGCTACCGGCTGACTGCACAACCCGCCTGAGCCCTAAGCCGGGCCTCACAATCAGCGCATGACCTGGCGCGCACTGCGTTTTTTCCTGTTCGAACTGGTGGGTGGCCTCTTGGGCTATCTGCTGCTGCCGCTTGCCGACGCCAAGCTGGGTGCGATCGTTGGCATCGTCGCTGCGAGCGCGCTGTGGGTGCTGGTCGACCTGCGGCGAGGCCACCGGCTGCTGGTCTGGTTGCGCCTGGGCGACAGCCAGCAGGCGCCCGCGCTCGCCGGTCTGTGGGGCGAGGCGGGAGACCGTATGCGCCGGCTGATGCGCGGCCGCGAGCAGCAGCTTGCCGTCAGTGAAAACCGGTTGGTGGAATTTCTGGCCGCCATGCAGGCTTCGCCCAACGGCGTGGTGCTGATCGACGGTGGGGGGCGTATTGAGTGGTGCAACCAGACCGCGGTCGAGCATTTCGGCTTCGACGCGCAACGTGACGTGCTGCAGCACCTGGGCAATCTGCTGCGCGATCCGTCCTTCACCGCTTACCAGGCCGGGGGAGACTATTCCGGGGACATCGTGATACCGGGGCCGCAGAGCAGCACCAGCCGACCGGTGCGGCTGGCGCTGCAGCTGCACCGCTACGGCGAAGGGCGCACACTGCTACTGTCGCGCGACGTGACGGCCTTGGAGCAGGCAGAGGCGATGCGGCGCGATTTTGTCGCCAACGTGTCGCATGAAATACGCACGCCGCTGACGGTGCTCAGTGGCTTCGTCGAGACACTGCAAAACCTGAGGCTGGACGATGCCGACCGCCAACGCTACCTGGCACTGATGGCGCAGCAGGCGCAGCGCATGCACACGCTGGTGGTGGACCTGCTGACGCTGTCGCGCCTGGAAGGCAGCCCCTTGCCGCGCGCCGACGAATGGGTTGACATTCGCCGACTGATAGAGCAGTGCGCGCAGGAGGGGCGCGAGCTGTCGTCGATGGTGGCGCCGCAGGGCCAGCAGATCAGTGTCGAGGTGCAGGGAGCGTGGGAACTCGCCGGTTCCGAGGCGGAACTGCACAGCGCGATGGCCAATCTGGTGAACAACGCGGTGCGCTACACGCCGGCGCTGGGCAGCATCGGGCTGCATTGGCTGGTCGATCCCCAGGGTCAGGGCGAGTTCTGCGTCAGCGACAGCGGGCCGGGCATCGAAGCCGAGCACTTGCCGCGTTTGACCGAGCGCTTTTACCGCGTCGACCGCAGCCGCTCGCGCGACAGCGGCGGAACCGGTTTGGGGCTGGCTATCGTCAAGCATGTGGCGCAGCGCCACGGGGCACAGTTGCGCATCGCCAGTAAGCCGGGACAGGGATCGCGTTTTTGCATGGTCTTCCCGCTGGGCCGGGTGCGCGCGTCGGCCGCGTCCTAGCCGGTGGGGCCGCTAGGGCGTCGAATGGTGGTACAGCATCCACTCGTCGCCCTTGTCTGACGGGCGGCGGATGGTCGCTTGCAGCTGCCAGCGCGCCGGGTCGGGTCGGGCCGGGCGTTCGCCGTAGGTCTTGGCGTTGACCAGCAGCCATGGGCAGCGCCCGGTGTCGGAGGCGGCTTCCAGCATGAAGCTGCCGTCGACCTTGATGGCCGCGATCTGGTCGCGGCTGGGATCGAGCAGCGCAATGCAGGGCGACGGGCCGACTACCGCGCGGATCTTTTGCATCACCACGGCGTAGCTTCGGACATGGTCGAGCAAGGGCATCCACAGGCTCATCAGCAGCAACCAGCATAGCGTCGCGCCGCCCGCGGGCAGAACCATACTTTTCCAGATTGCCGCCCGGTGGCGGCCTGCACGCCAGTGCACCAGCCAGGCCCAGGCCAGCGTCGCCCCCAGTGCGATCAGGAACACCGGCAGCGAAAAGACGGCATCGAAGCCGGGCGCCTGGCGCAGCGCATTGGCCGCTGGCTGGCGCGGGACGCCGGTTTGCAGCGCAAACCAGATGACCCAGATGATGGTCGCGCAGCCGCTGAAGAACAGCAGCGTGAACCAGTCGATCAGCGCGCTGACGCTGCGCTGCAGCGTGGGCAGCGCGAAGGCGGCGAGCGTCGCCAGCGCTGGCAAGGCGATCAGCAGCGCCCGGTCGGCCGGCCGGGTGACCAGGGCGGCGCTGACCGCCACGCCTGCGAACCAGATCGGCAGCGTCAGGTGCAGGCTTGGCGCGCGGCGCATGATTTGCCGCCGCCAGCGCCACAGCGTCCATAGCGCCAGCGGCCAGGCGGGCCAGCAGAACCACAGCAGCAGCTCGCCAAAGCTGCGCCCGCCGCGTCCCAGCAGTTCGACCGGTAGCACCAGGCGCCAGCGCCACAGATCCAGCACCGATGCCATCGCGAAAGCCGCCAGCGTGATCAACCCGATGGCCAGCGCTGCGCGCTGCGCGCGCTGTCGCCCAGACGCATCCGCATCGCGTGCCAGCAGATGCGCCATTGCGCTGCCGGCGCCCAGCAGCATCGCCAGTGCCGGCGCCGCGCTCAGGATCAGCCCGGCCAGTCCCATCGCCATCGCCAGCCCAGGAACGAAGAAGCGGGTGGCCATTGCCGCTGCGGCAAAGAAAACCAGCGTGGCAAAGCACAGCTGCGCCAGGTGCGTCGTGACTTCGTGGGACAACTGCGCCAGCCCCAGGCAGGCGATCAGCGCCAGCAGTCCGCCGTCGGCGATGGCGCGGGCATAGTCGGCGGGCTTTGCCTCGCCGCCAAAGGCAAAGGCGACCGGCTGTGCGCCGACACCGCGCGACAGGTAGTAGACCGCGTACCAGCTCGCTGCCAAGGTCAGCGCGAGCATCGTCACAAAGGGCAGTCTGGCCGCCAGCGCCAGCGGCAACCAAGGCGGCGCGGCCTGCATCGCCCAGGCACCGAGCCAGTAGGGCAGCAGGCCGTCCGCCTCCGGGCGCAACCCCATCAGTTGCGGATCGAGCCAACTGGTCGCGCCGCGCGCCATCTCCAGCATGTAGCCGAACACCGCCAGGTCGGCGCCTTTCCAGGGCTCGCGGCCAATAAAACCCGCCACCGTGTAGGCCAGGCACAGCGCCAGCAGCGCCGGGCGTGGCAGCCGCCGAACGGCTCCCTGTGCGACGATGGCGGGTGTGGACGGGTTCACGCTCTAGCGGGTGGAAGGCGCGGGGGGTGGGCAGGCCGTCATGGCGCGTCAGAATAGCAAAAAGGGCAGCGCGGTTGCCCGGGCTGCCCTGATGCGCTGCGCGCCCTTGGCTTACTTGGCAGCGGTCTTGCCGAAGCGGTTGCGGAAGCGTTCGACGCGGCCGCCCATGTTGTCGACCGATTTTTGGGTTCCGGTATAGAAGGGGTGCGACTCGCTCGACGTGTCGAGTTTGTACAAAGGAAGCTCGCGGCCGTCTTCCATCTTGATCATTTCTTTGGTGTTCGCGCATGAGCGCGTGACGAACTTGAAATTGTTCGACAGGTCGACGAAACAGATTTCGCGGTAGTTGGGGTGTATTCCGGCTTTCATGGTCTTCCTTCAGTTGCGCCAGCCGCGCCAGACCTTGCACAGCCCACTGTGCAATCAGGAAGTCCAGCGTACTTTTCGCGTCAAGCTTTCCATTATCGCATGGAAGCCGTTTCGGTTTGGGCGGACTTCTTCTTAACCGCCGCGGCGCATCTGGTCGAAGAATTCCAGATTGTTCTTGGTTCCCTTCATCTGCTTGAGAACCAGTTCCATCGAATCGATCTCGTCCATGTTGTACAGAAACTGGCGCAGGATGCGGGTCTTTTGCAGCACGTCGGGCGCCAGCAGCAACTCTTCGCGGCGCGTTCCGCTGCGGTTGAGCTGTATCGACGGGAATACCCGCTTCTCGTACAGGCGCCGGTCCAGGTGAATTTCCGAGTTGCCGGTGCCCTTGAACTCCTCGAATATCACCTCGTCCATGCGGCTTCCGGTGTCGATCAGCGCGGTGGCGATGATGGTCAGCGAGCCGCCTTCTTCGACATTGCGCGCGGCGCCCAGGAATCGCTTGGGCCGCTGCAGCGCGTTGGAGTCAACGCCTCCGGTGAGCACCTTTCCCGACGAGGGAACGACGTTGTTGTAGGCGCGTGCCAGTCGGGTGATCGAATCGAGCAGGATCACCACGTCTTTTTTGAGTTCGACCAGCCGCTTGGCACGCTCGATGACCATCTCGGCCACATGCACATGGCGCGCTGCGGGTTCGTCGAAGGTCGACGCGATCACCTCACCCTTGACGGTTCGCTGCATCTCGGTCACCTCTTCGGGGCGCTCGTCGATCAGCAACACCATCATGTGGCTCTCGGGATAATTGGCGGCGATCGCGTGCGCGATGTGCTGCATCATCACCGTCTTGCCGCTCTTGGGGGGCGCAACCAGCAGCGCGCGCTGGCCCTTGCCGATCGGCGCGATGATGTCGATGATGCGTCCGGTGATGTTCTCGTCGCCCTTGATGTCGCGCTCGAGCTTCATCTGCTCCTTGGGGAACAGCGGCGTCAGGTTCTCGAACATCACCTTGTGCTTGTTCTCTTCCGGCCCACCGCCGTTGACCCGGTCGAGCTTGTTCAGCGCAAAGTAGCGTTCGCCGTCCTTGGGCGTACGCACCTCGCCTTCGATCATGTCGCCGGTGTGCAGGTTGAAGCGGCGTACCTGGCTCGGGCTGATATAGATGTCGTCGGTGCTTGCGGTGTAGCTGGTATCGGGGCTGCGCAGGAAGCCAAAGCCGTCGGGCAGGATTTCCAGCACGCCGTCGGCGATGATCTGCTCGCCGGTGCGCGCGCGCTTCTTGATGATCGCGAACATCAACTCCTGCTTGCGCATGCGGCCGGTGTTTTCTATCTCAAGCTCTTCAGCCTGCTTGAGGACTTCGGACACGTGCAGTGCTTTGAGTTCGTTTAAATGCATGGAATAAGCCGAAGTGGGAGTGGGTTGAAGCGCGCGCGGGGAACCGGAGGGGAGGTCTGGCCGGGGCAAGAAGGGCCCCTGCCTCCAAGTTCCACGGTCTTTGGTGGAACTGGAACCGATTCCTGGCGGGAAGCGGATTGTCAGCGCAGATTATGGCAGGAAAAACCACAGCCAGAAAGCAGCGCTGCTTTTTCGGCTGTCCCGGCGCCATGCGCCGGTCAATTCAGGCGAGTTGCTGGTCGATGAACTCGGTCGGATGTGACCACCAGCACGGCCCCCAGCACCACCAGGCAGGTCGTTCATGTCAGCGTCTAGCGCGGTGGACTTCCTGCCCCCCCCCAGTCGGTGGAGGGGCTTCTAACCAGCGAGGCGTCGGCACCAACCACCCTTTGACAACCCAGGGTGTCTGATTTTCGTTGACCCACCACTATTTCGGGGGAAGTCCGTTCATCGCAACGTCGTTTGATCGATCGCCATGGGGCAGTCAAAGTCGGCCCGATGGGGGTTAAAAGGTGGTCGGCAGCATCGCCTCTGGGGGCTTGTCAGTTTTGGGTATGCTAGTAAACCAATTTATAGTATGCTAGGTGGGCATGCCGCTAATGTGATGATCCAATCAGCTAGGCTAATTGAGCAAAGGTACGTAACTTAATGGACTATCAGTTTACCTCTGAGCAGCGTCTGTGGCACGAGACCATCCACACCTTCATGGAGAAGGAAGTGGGGCGTGAATACACCCGCGAACATGACGCCTCGCGCGAATTCCCTTGGGCGGTTTACAAGAAGATGGGCGAACTGGGCTGGCTGGGCTTGCTACTGGCCGAGGCAGATGGCGGTGTGGCTGCCGATCCGGTCATGTTCGCGATCTTTTGCGAAGGTATTGGCAAGTACAGTCTCGACACCGCGGCCTGCATGATGACGTCGATGTTCACCGCGACCAACTTCGCCCAGCACGGCACTCCCGATCAAAAAGCGAAGTACCTGCCCCCCTTCTTGAGCGGCGACAAGACTTTCTCCATCGGCATGACGGAGCCGCAGTCCGGATCTGACGCTGCGGGGGTCCGCACTAAGGCGGTGCTCGACGGTGACGAGTGGGTGCTCAATGGCAGCAAGACCTTCATCTCGGGT
>CAISIP010000455.1 GCA_903885415.1 uncultured beta proteobacterium | reverse complement strand
CTGCAGTCCCAGGGCCGCGGCGATATACCCGTTCATGCTGGCACGTACGGTGCCGGTGACGACGGTTGCCAGTGCCGCCCAACGAAACCAAAAAAGCGCCGTCGGTGCGATGACCTTGCTGATCGCGGGTTTGTGTTCATCCGGGATTTTCGGCATCGACGGAATTTGGACAAAATTGAAATACCACAACAGGCCAATCCACATCACGCCACACAGCACATGAAGCCAGCGCATGAAGAAGCTCCACCATGCCGGACTGCCGGCGATCTCGCCGCCAGCGGCCAAGACAATCAGCGCCAGCAAAACGACCCCCGCCAGCACGGTGCGTCCCAAAGACTGAAATATCGAGCCCATTGTTAACTCCTTATTGTTTGTGGAAAGCAAAGATCCATTATCACTCAGGGCGCCTGCTTCGAGGCCTTGAAAGGTGCTCCCGCGAGTTTGGTTCCGGCCTTGATGGCCTTTTTGGCGAACCAACCCTGGTTCATTTCTAAAACGAATCGTACGGGTCGGGCCGAACAATGGGATTCGGTAGTCTGCGGCTGCATGTCGGCCATGTTGACGATGGTCCCGTCGTCGGCCACGAACGCAGCGCTCAGTGGCAGCAGCGTGTTCTTCATCCAGAAGCACTGTTGCGTTGGTTGCTCGAATACAAACAGCATTCCCTCGTGCTGTGGCATCTCGGCGCGGTGCATCAGGCCGATCTGGCGCTGTTCCGGCGTGATGGCCACCTGTGCATCGATCTGGTACATGCCGGCTTGCAATGTCAGCCGTGGCAGGCCAAGCTGGGGTGCATCCTGAGCCTGCGCCAAGCTTCCCGCCAGACCGAGAAGTAACGCAATCGCGGTCGATGCAAGCGTCATGGAGCGGGTTGAAAACGGGTGCTACCGTGCCCGGGCTTGCACGGTGGACGCAGGGTATGTTTCATCAGTGCTTGGGCTCTTCCTTCTTGGCTGCCGGTTTGGCGGCAGCCTTGCCCTCGCCCTTGCCCTTTTTGGCGGCCATTTTTTCTTCCTTGGACTTCGCCGCTGCGGCCTTCTTGGCTTCTGCCTTTGCCTTTCGCGCGTCCGCCTTGGCTGCTACCTTTTCTTCCTTGGCCTTCTGCGCATCGGACTTTTCCGCCGGTGCAGCAGCAGGTGCATGCCCCGCAGCGGAAGCGGCTGCAGGCGCATGTCCGGCGGCAGGAGCGTGACCGGCAGCCGCGGCAGCGACAGGCTCGTGACCGGCGGCAGGGGCGGAGGCGTTGGCGCCGACGGCCAGCAGGCTTGCAACGATCAGGACGAAGACGCGGTTCATATGGAATTCCTTCGGGGCGTGGTGATGGTGGGCGGGGTCCGATTCGACACGCATATTATCTTTCGCGGCCGGGTCTGCTGTTTCTCAGTCGGAGCCGGGGGTGTATGCACGAGATGCTTGGGCATTTTATTTGAAGCTAACATTTCCCATTCGGCCCGTGTAGCGCGTTGGCAAGCGGACCGGTCATAGCAAAATATGGCCTGGCGGCCTCGACCGAGTGAAACAATTTCCCCTTACAAATACATCAAGGTCCCGGCGTTGGGTAGCAAGATCACGGTCAACGCCGACACGTCGCTCAATGTGCCGGATCAGCCGACCATTCCCTATATCGAAGGCGACGGCACCGAGCGCGACATCACGCCGGTCATGCTTAAGGTAGTCGACGCTGCGGTTGCCAGAAGAAACCCTGCACGCGGTGCGGGACTATGTGGTGTCGATCAAGGGGCCGCTGTCGACGCCGGTCGGTGGCGGTATCCGTAACCGTTCGTTGAACGTGGCTTTGCGCCAGGAACTCGACCTCTATGTCTGCTTGCGGCCGATTGATTAGTTTGCCGGCATCGAGTTCGAAGCCGAGTCCGACAAGGCCACGAAGCTGATCAAGTTCCTGCAGGACGAGATGGGCCTGAAGAAAATCCGCTTTCCACACATCTCGGGAATCGGCATCATTCTGTTTCGCTCAGGGTGTACGCCCCTGTCCTGGCATGCCGCCGGACTGGCCTTCGGCACAGGCTTGCCGATAGCCGAGAATTGGCGCTGGGGTGCTGGCACCGTCGGCGGGAGGCCCCTTATGCCCTCGGGCGCCGGATTGCCTGCGCGCTCGGCCTGTGATGGAATAGCGGAAATTTGCCATGACAAACCCGTCGGACGAACCCCCTTGCATGACCGCCAAGGTCTTCACCAGCGGCCGCATTCGGCGGGCTGCGTACGACCGTGCTGCGCGCCAGTTGGATCTGCACTGGGACAACAAGGCGATGCTGGCCTACCAACAGGTACCCGAGGAGGTCTTTCGCAGACTGTGCAACGCGCCCAACCCGGCGGCCTACTGGGAGGACCGGATCGCCGACGAGTACCCGAAGGCAAGGCCCAGGACGTCCGCTGCAGATCCGGATCGGGCGCAGAAGTTCGGCGACCTGTTTGACGGGCGTGGCTGACGGGTCAATGCGTAATTTCCGCGACCCCGGCGCATCGCGGGCGCGGAACTGTCCGGTCGGGTCGCACGGTGTGACGGCCATCAGCCTAAGGACTTGTCCGCGCCCGCTGGGCGGCGGGCCGATGGGTCAGCCAGACCGACCCGATCAGCAGCAGGAAGACACCGGACGAAGCGAGGTAGATGTCGTCGGCCGCCCGGGTGAAAGCCTGCTGGTCGATCAAGCGGTTCACCTGGTACAGCGCCTGCTCCTGGCTCAGCCCGGTGGCCTTGATCGCCTCCAGGCTGGCAGCGAGCGGGCCCCGGCCCATTGCCAGCGGCTCGCTGAGGTGGGCATGGTGCATCGCTGCGCGCGACTCCCAGAGCGTGGTCGCGATGGACGTTCCCATCGCGCCGGCCATGATGCGCACAAAGTTACTCAGTCCCGCTGCCGCCGGCATCCGCTCGGGCGGCAGTCCGGCGAGCGTCAGTGTCGTCAGCGGTATGAAGAAGAAGGCGGTGGCCCCACCCTGGATCAGCGTCGGCAGCATGATGTGAAAGAAGTCGGTCTGGACCGTGAACTGCGCGCGCATCCATAGCACCAGCGCGAAGCCGGCGAAGGCGCAGGTCGCCATCCAGCGCGGGTCCCACTGACCTACCTTGCGCCCGATGAGCGGCGTCAGCATGATCGCCAGAATGCCCACCGGCGCCAACGCCATTCCCGCCGAGGTGGCGGTGTAGCCCATCCACTGCTGCAGCCACAGAGGCAGCAGCACCACATTGGCGAAGAAAAGGCCGTAGGCGATCGACAGCGACAGCACACCGAAACCGAAGTTGCGCCCCAGAAAAAGCCGCAGGTCCACCACCGGATGCGCGTCGGTGAATTCCCACACCAGAAATACGGCAAAAGACACCAGCGCGACCAGTCCCAGCGCCACGATCTGGGTCGATGCGAACCAGTCGAGCTCCTTGCCCTTGTCGAGCATCAGCTGCAAACAGCCGACCCACAGCACCAGCAGACTCAGGCCGACGGTGTCGATCGGCAGCTTGCGCGTGGCCGTCTCGCGGCGGCGGTAGATGCTCCAGGTGATGGCCGCCGCGAGCAGGCCGACCGGCAGGTTGATGTAAAAAATCCAGGGCCAGGAAATGTTGTCGGTAATCCAACCGCCGAGCAGGGGCCCGACGACCGGCGCAACCAGCGTGGTCGCGCCCCACAGGGCCAGCGCGACGCCGGCCATGGCGCGCGGATAGCTTGACAGCAGCAGCGTCTGCGACAGCGGAATCATCGGTCCCGCTGAAAGCCCCTGCAGCACCCGGCACAGGACCAGCATTTCGAGCGACGGCGCGAGTCCGCATAACAGCGAGCTCACGACGAACAGCAAGATGCTGGTGGTGAATACGCGCACCGCGCCGAAGCGCTGCGTCAGCCAGCCAGTGAGCGGAACCGAGATCGCGTTGGCGACGCCGAAGCTGGTGATGACCCAGGTGCCTTGGCCCGGGCTCACGCCGAGGTCGCCGGCGATGGCGGGAATCGACACGTTCGCGATCGACGAGTCCAGCACATTCATGAAAGTGGCGAGCGACAGCGACAGCGTCCCCAGCAGCAGCGTCGCGCCGGTCAGCGGCTGTGCCGGTGCGTTGCCGACGGCTGCGGGCGCTGTGCTCACGGTTTGGTGGCAGCGCGCGGTGCAGCTACGCCCACGGGCGCGGAGGCGGCTGGCTTGCGTCCCAGGCTGGCGTTGATGCTGCCTTGCGCCTCGGCGCTGGATGCGCGTTGCTGCGCCTCGAAGACTTCGGTTTCGCTGAGCCCGTTGCGGGGCGTGTCGGCCAGCGCCTTGCCGCTGCGCTCGAGCGTGTCGACCTTGACCTCCATCGACAGTCCGATGCGCAGCGGGTGCTCGGCCAGGTCCCGCGGGTCGATCGCGATGCGCACCGGAACCCGCTGCACCACCTTGATCCAGTTGCCGGTCGCGTTTTGCGCCGGCAGCAGCGCGAAGGCCGAACCGGTTCCGGCACCAAGCCCGACGACCGTGCCACGAAAAAATACCTTCTTGCCATAGACATCGGCCTGCAGCTCGGCACTCTGGCCGATGCGCATGCCGTCGATCTGTCCCTCCTTGAAGTTGGCGTCGACCCATAGCGCGTCCAGGGCGACCAGCGTCATCAGCGGCGCACCCGCCTGCACCCGCTGGCCGAGCTGAACGCCGCGCCTGGCGATGTGTCCCTGTATCGGTGCCACCAGTTCACAGCGCTGCAAGGCCAAAAAGGCCTCGCGCAGCCGCGCGTTGGCGCGCAGCACCTGCGGGTGCCGATCGACCGTCGTTCCTTCGGTCTGGGTCTGGCTGGCGCGCAACTGCTCGGCAGCGGCGAGTACGGCGGAGCGGGCCGCCGCCAGCGCGTCCTTGGCGCTGGCGAGTTGCGCCAGCGCGTGCTGGTACTCCTCGCGGCCGACGGCGCCGCTGGCGACCAGCGGCGCACGCCGGTCGACGTCGTCCTGCGCCCGTTTGACTTCGGTCTGCGCCCGCGGTAGCTCGGCCTCGCGCAGCGCGACCTGCGCCTTGAGCGGTGCGTGGCTGGCAAACAGCGTGCGCACCTCGCGCAGCGTCTGCGCCAGCTGGGCCTGCGCCTGCTCCACCGCCACCCGGGCGTCTGCCGGGTCGAGTCGGACCAGTATCTGGCCGGCGCGAACGAAGTCGGTGTCGTCGGCGCCGATGGCCACCACCGTACCGTTGACCTGCGCGGTGATTTGAACCAGGTTACCGGCGACGTAGGCGTTGTCGGTGCTTTGGCTGTGCCGCCCTTCGAACCAGTGCCAGCCGCCCCAGCCGATGCCGCCGAGCACGACGGCTGCGGCGATGAGGCCGAGCCCGCGTCGGCGCTGCGGGTTGTTGGAAGTTGCGTTGGCGTCGCTCATGAAGCTGTCTAGAGGTGCTGGTCGCAAGTTGCGTCAGGGTTGGGGGGGCGCGCCGGTGTGGAGCGTGGCGACCGATGCGTCGGTGTCGTCGTTCCAGCCGCCACCGAGCGCTTGCAGCAGCGTCAGTCGCGCGCCCAGCAGGCCCGAACGCAGTTCGGCGGCCTGGCGTTGCTGCGCGAGCAGCTGGTTTTCGCTGTGCAGAACGACAAGATAGCCGCTGAGTCCGGCGCCGAAGCGCTGCTGCGCCACCGCGTGCGCGGCTTGGGCACTGGCCAGCGCGTCGCTCTGTTCGCGCTGCTGGCGCTGCAGTGATTGCTCCGAACCGATGGCGTCGCCCGCCTGCTTGACCGCCTCGACCACGGCGGCGTTGTACTGGGCGAGCGCGAGGTCCAGTTCGGCCTGCCTCGCACCCAACTGGGCGCGCAGTCGTCCAGCGTCAAACAGCGGCAGGTGCAGCGCCGGACTCAGGCCTGCCTGCAGGCTGCCCGCCTGCAGTAGCTTGTCCAGGCCCAAGGCGCTGAGCCCGACGAATGCGCCCAGGTTGATGTTGGGATAGAAGCGGGTCTGGCTGACGGCGATATCGTGCAGCGCCGACTCGACCCGCCAGCGCGCAGCCACCAGATCGGGTCTTCGGGCCAGCAGATCCGCGCCCAGCGTGGCGGGCGTTGTGTCAAGCGTGAGGGCGTCCAGGCGCGGCGACAGCTCGTCGAGCGCGCTCGGTGTCTGGCCACTGAGCAGGGCGATCTGCCGACGCACCCGCATCAGCTGCTCGGCGATCGCTTCGAGCTGGGCTCGGGTATCGGGCAGCGCGCCTTCGGCCTGCGTCAGCTGGACGCGGCTGTCGAGCCCTGCTGCCATGCGTTCGCGCGTTAGCGCGAGGATTGCCTGGTGCTGCGCGAGTGTTCGCTGCAGCAGATCGCGTTGCGCCAGCAGGCGCGCCAACCCCACATAGGCCTGGCTGATCTGCGCCGCCAGCACGGTAGCGGCAGCCGCTGCGTCGGTTTGCGCGGCACGCGTTTGGCCCAGCGCGGAGGCCAGATCGGCTGCCTTGGCTCCGTAGAGGTCGGCCGACCAATTCAGGCCCGCCTGTAGCGTCGCGCTGCTGCGCACGCTGCCCGCGATCGGCGGCGGCAGCAGGCTGTTGGCGCTGTAGCGCTGCGCGTTGGCGTCGGCGTCAAGCCGGGCCTGCGCACCGGCAGCGGAGCGGCTGAGCTCGGTGAGCGATTGTGCGCGGGCAATCCGTGCCTGCGCCATCGCCATGCTGGGGCTGGTTTGCAGCGCCTGTTCGACCAGGCGGTTGAGCGTTGCGTCACCCAGCGTCGCCCACCAGCGCGGTGTCACCAGCGTCGAGGCGCTGTTGGCAAGCCCCAGGGCAGCCGGCGCCACCAGCGCGACGGGACGGTGCGGCGCGCCCGGACTGGCACAACCCAGCAGCAGCGCGGCTGCGCCGGTCAGTGCCAGGGCCGCGCGCAGCACCCTCAGTTCACCATCACCAGCTTGCCCATGACGCCGCGCGAACCCATGTGCGCGTAAGCGGCCTTGAGGTCGGCCATGGCCATGCTGCGGTCGATGACCGGCTTGACCTTGCCCGCCGCGTACCACCGTGCGAGTTCGGCCATCATCGTCGCGTTGGCAGCGGGTTCGCGGCGCGCGAAGTCGCCCCAGAAGACGCCGACTACCGACGCGCCCTTGAGCAGCACCAGGTTCAGCGGCAGCGAGGGGATCGGCCCGGCCGCAAAGCCCACCACCAGATAGCGCCCGCGCCAGGCGATGGAGCGAAAAGCCGGCTCGGCGAAGTCGCCGCCAACCGGGTCGTAGATGAGGTCGGGGCCCTTGCCCTGGGTCAGCGTCTTGAGGGCCTCGCGCAGGTTCTGGGTCGCGTAGTTGATGGTGTCGTCGGCGCCGAGTCGCTTGCACAGCGCGCATTTCTCGTCGCTCGAAGCCGCAGCGATGACGCGCGCCCCCAGCGCCTTGGCGATTTGTATCGCCGCGGTGCCGACGCCTCCCGCAGCGCCGAGCACCAGCAGGGTTTCGCCGGCCCTGAGTTGGGCCCGGTCGACCAGCGCATGGTGCGATGTGCCGTAGATCATCATGAAGGCCGCAGCGTCCACAAACGGGAAGGCTTCGGGCAGCGGCATGCACAGCTTGGCCTCGACGATGGCGTGCGTCGCGAAGCCACCGGTGCCCGACAGGCAGGCGATAGCCTGGCCCGGCTGCAGGTTGTGCACGCCTTCGCCGACCGCCTGCACCACCCCCGACAATTCGGAGCCGGGGACGAAGGGCAGGGCGGGTTTGAATTGGTACTTGTTCTGGACGATCAGCAGGTCCGGAAAGTTCAGGCTCGCGGCCTTTATCGCGATCAGCGCCTCGCCCGGCTTGGGCTCGGGTGTGGGGATTTCCTTCCAGCTCAGCGCCTCAACGCCGACCGGGTTTTCGCAAAGCCACGCGTGCATCCATGTCTCCCTTGTGTGGCTGGCAATGATAAGGGCAGCGCTGCGGCCCTGGCGCTGGGACCGGCGCCAGGGCGCTGGCGCCGACGCCGACCTACAATCGGCCTGCATCCACATCGCCTATGAAAATTCTGATTTCCAACGACGACGGTTACCAGGCGCCGGGCATCGTGGCGCTGTATGAGGCGCTCAAGGATGTGGCCGAGGTCGAGGTGGTGGCGCCGGAGCAAAACAACAGCGCCAAGTCCAACGCTTTCACGCTGCACGCGCCGCTGTACGTGGCCACCGCCGCCAATGGCTTTCGCTTCATCAACGGAACGCCGGCCGACTGCGTGCATATCGCCTTGACCGGCTTGCTGGGCTACAAGCCCGATCTGGTCGTCGCCGGCATCAACAATGGCGCCAACATGGGCGACGACACGATCTATTCCGGAACGGTGGGTGCCGCGATGGAGGGCTATCTGCTCGGCGTTCCGGCGATCGCCTTTTCCCAGGTCGAGAGCGGCTGGGCGCAACTCGACGCGGCCGCGGCCAAGGCGCGCGAACTGGTGCTGCAGATGCTGCAGGACATCCAGGTCGGCGCGAGCCCCTGGTTGCTCAACGTGAACATACCGAATGTGCCGCTGGACCAGATCAAGGGTGTCAAGGTATGCCGGCTGGGGCGACGCCACGCGGCCGAGTCGGTGGTAACGCAGACCAGCCCGCGGGGCCAGACGATGTACTGGATCGGCGCCGCTGGCGCTGCCAAGGACGACGCCGACGGCACTGACTTCCATGCAACGCTGGGTGGTTATGTCTCGGTTACGCCGCTCAAGACCGACCTGACCGACCACGACGCGCTTGCGCACTGGGGTCAGACGACGGCCGGGCTGCTGCCCGTCGGGGGTGATGGCCAGCCATGAAACAGCGGCCGAGCTTTCCGGCGCAACTCGAGCGTGCCGGCGATCGACCGGTCCCGGCGGTCAAGGCCGTCACCAAGGTGCAGGCGCTGGATCTGGCGCCCGCTGCCGCGTCCAAGCTGGGTCGGCCGGCGCCAGTTGTGGGCGCGCGTGCACCCGCGCGCACGGTGGTTCCGGCCCGAACGCCGGCGCACGGCGACTTTGCGGCGGTTCGCACGAACATGGTCGCCAAAATTGCGGCCCAGGGCGTCGTCGACGCCACGGTGCTGGCGGCCATGTCCCAGGTCGAGCGCCACCGTTTTGTCGATAGTGCGCTGCATGCGCAGGCCTATGAGGACACCAGTCTGCCGATCGGCCTGGGCCAGACCATCTCCAAGCCGGGCGTGGTGGCGCGCATGCTCGAACTGTTGCGCAAGCAACGTCCCGGCCTACTGGGCCGGGTGCTGGAAATAGGCACCGGCTGCGGCTACCAGGCTGCGGTGCTGAGCCTGCTGGCGAGCGAGGTCTACAGCATGGAGCGTCTGCGCGGACTGCACGACCGCGCGCGCGAGAACCTGCGCCCCTTGCGCTTGGCTAATCTGCACCTGCTGTTTGGCGACGGCATGGCCGGTTTCGCCAAAGGGGCCCCGTATGCCGGGATCATCGCCGCTGCTGGCGGAGAGGCAGTGCCACAGGCCTGGACCGATCAACTCGCGGTTGGCGGGCGCCTCGTAGCGCCGGTGGCCATGGCGGTCGGCGCCCATACGCAGCAGGTGCTGGTGGTGATCGACAAGACGGCGCGCGGGCTGCGGCAAAGCGTGCATGAAGCAGTGCATTTTGTGCCCCTAAAATCGGGACTCGCTTGAAGGAATCGTCCATGCGCATCGGGTTTGGCCGCCACCTCGCATGGACCTTGGCCGTCTGTGCGCTCGCCTGTCTTGCGGCGTGCAGCGTGCGCCAGGCCAAGCGGGTTCCGGTGGAAGACCGGATGGCCTCAGCCAGCGCAGCGCCCACCGCGCAAGCGGCGGTGCCAGCGGCCACCGGCGCACCCGACATACCGGTTCGCCCGGGCTATTACGCGGTCAAGCCAGGTGACACGCTGATCCGGGTCGCGCTCGAGACCGGCCAAAACTGGAGAGACCTGGCGCGCTGGAACGCGCTGGACAACCCTAACCTGATCGAGGTCGGCCAGCTGCTGCGCGTGCTGCCTCCCGAAGCACCGGTTGCCACGGGCGCTGCAGTCGCTCAGGTGCTGCCGCAAGTGCCGGTGGTCGGCACGGCGCTGGGTCCCCAGCGCGGCGCCAGCGCTGCGGTGTCGGCCGGCGTAGCGCCGCCGGCTGCTGCGCCGGCGTCCGCGCCAAGGCCCGTGCCAGCCCAGGCGGTGGCGATCGAGGACGAGATCGACTGGGTCTGGCCGGCGCGCGGCCATCTGCTCGGCGGCTTTGATGAGGTCAAAAACAAGGGGCTGGACATAGCGGGCTCCGCTGGCGACACGGTCGTCGCCGCAGCCGGCGGCAAGGTGGTCTATGCGGGCTCGAGCCTGCGCGGCTACGGCAACCTGATCATCCTCAAGCACAGCAGCAGCTTCCTGAGTGCCTATGCGCACAACCAGACGCTGCTGGTCAAAGAGGATCAGACGGTGCAAAAGGGCCAGAAGATCGCCGAGATGGGCAGCAGCGATGCCGATCGCGTGAAGCTGCATTTCGAGCTGCGCCGCCTCGGCAAGCCGGTTGATCCATCCAAATACCTGCCGCAGCGCTGAGCGACTTGACACGCACCATGGGCTGGCCCGTACTTGCCTTCGACATCGAATCGATTCCCGATATCGCCGGGCTGCGCGCGCTGCGCGGATCGGCGGCCGACGCGAGCGACGCCGAGGTCTACGCATCCTGGCTGGGTGAGCGCAAGGAAAAGGGGCAGAGCGATTTCATGCCGCTGCACCTGCAGCGCGTGGTGGTCATCAGCGCCGTCTTTCGCAACGCGGAAGGCCTGCGCATTCATTCCTTTGTCGACCGTGACGGCGCCTCGGAGGCAAAGGTCATACAGACCTTCTTCAACACGCTGGACAAGCATCGGCCGCAGTTGGTGAGCTGGAATGGCGGCGGCTTTGATCTGCCGGTGCTGCATTACCGGGGCCTGCAGCATGGCGTGGTCGCCGACAAGTACTGGGACATGGGCGAGGACGACAAAGACTTCAAGTGGAACAACTACATCAGCCGATACCACATGCGCCATCTCGACCTGATGGACCTGCTGGCGATGTACCAGCCGAAGAACAATGCGCCGCTCGACGCGATGGCCAAGCTGTGCGGATTTCCGGGCAAGCTCGGTATGGACGGCTCTGCCGTCTACCCGGCCTATCTGGACGGCAAGCTTGAGGATATCCGGCGCTATTGCGAGACCGACGTGATGAACACCTTCCTGCTGTATTGTCGCTTCCAGAGAATGCGTGGCGGTCTGTTGGAGAAGGAGTACGAGCAGGAGATCGCGCTGGCCAGGGATAGCCTGGCGCAGCTCGCTGTGCGTGAGCCGCATTGGGCCGAGTACCTGCGTGCCTGGGTCTGATCCGCTAGCGCTGGCCGGGCCGCCGGCGATCGATCTGCCCGAGGGCCGGCTGCGGGTCGAGTCGCTCGACATCGACGCGCAGGGCATTGCGCACCGCAGTGACGGCAAGGTGGTGTTCATCGAAGGTGCGCTGCCCTTCGAGGTCGTCAGTGCCAATGTCAACCGGCGCAAGCCCAGCTTCGAGAAGGCGACGGTGATCGCGGTCCATCGCGAGTCCGCGCAGCGGGTCCGGCCGCACTGCCCGCACTTCGGACTGCACGAAGGCGCGTGTGGCGGCTGCAAGTTGCAGCACCTGCACGCTGGTGCGCAGGTCGCGATCAAGCAGCGCGTGCTTGAAGACAGCCTGTGGCATCTGGGCAAGGTCAAGCCGCAGTCGATGCTGCGCGCCATGCACGGGCCGGCCTGGGCTTACCGCTACCGGGCCCGGCTGTCGGTACGTTTTGTGCGCAAGAAGGGCGTGGTGCTGGTGGGTTTTCACGAGCGCAAGAGCAGCTTTGTGGCCGACATGCAGCAATGCCCGGTGCTGCCCGAACCGGTCAGCGCGCTGCTGCTGCCGCTGCGCGAACTGGTGATGGCTATGCAGGCGCGCGAGACCTGTCCGCAAATTGAACTGGCGATAGGCGACGCCGACGGCGCCACCGTGGTCGCCTTGGTGCTGCGCCATCTGCAGCCATTGGCAGAAGGCGACTTGGCGCTGCTGCGTGCGTTCGCGAGCCGCAATGGCTGCGATTTTTCGGGACGGCGCTGGCATATTCAGTGGTGGTTGCAGTCCGGGGGCCCGGACTCGGTGCGACTGCTCGATGAGGGCGGGCCGCCACTGGCTTATGAGCTGCCGGAGTTTGGCGTTCGCATGCCGTTCAAGCCCACTGATTTCACCCAGGTTAATCCGCAGGTCAACAGGGTCCTGGTCGTCCAGGCGTTGCGCCTGCTCGGCGCGCAGCGCAGCGATCGGGTGATCGACTGGTTTTGCGGGCTTGGCAACTTCACCCTGCCGTTGGCGACGCAGGCGGGTGAGGTGCTGGGCGTGGAGGGAAGCCAGGCGATGGTTGACAGGGCGAGGGACAACGCGAGGCGCAACGGCATGGGCGAGGATGCAGCGGCGGACGCTGGCCGGGTGCGGTTTGTGGCACGCAACCTGTTTGAGATGCATGCGCAGGCGCTGGTCGACGACGCGACCGCCCAGCGGTGGCTGCTGGATCCGCCGCGCGAGGGCGCGTTTGCGCTGATCAAGGCGCTGGTTGATTTGTACAAGGCGCGCAACCCCGATCCGGATGGGCAGGCGGTCAGCGACGCTGAGCCCGCTTCGAAGCCGGTCGAACAGCGCCACTGGTCGGCGCCCCAGCGGATCGTTTATGTCAGCTGCAATCCGGCGACCTTGGCCCGTGACGCGGCGATGCTGGTGCAGCAGGCGGGTTACCGCTGCTCGGCAGCGGCGGTGGTCAATATGTTTTCACACACCGCGCATATTGAGAGCATCGCGGTGTTTGACCTGTTGCCCTAGTAGGCTGCGGCGCCCATGAAAAAAGGCCCTTTTCAGGGCCTTTTCAGCAACGCAGAGGGCGATCAGTCGTCGCGCGAGCCGCCGATTCCGAGCAGCATCAGAAGCATCTGGAACACGTTGTACAGACTCAGGTAGAGCGCCAGCGTGGCGCTGATGTAATTTGTTTCGCCGCCATCGACGATGCGCTTGAGGTCGTACAGCATGAAGGCGCTGAAAATGCCGATGCCCAGCACCGAGATGACCATCATGCCGGCGCTCGAGGCGAAGAACATGTTGATGATGGAGCCGACCATCAGCACCAGCGCGCCGACCGTCAGCCACTTGCCCATGCCGCTGAGGTCGCGCTTGATGACCGTCGACAGGCTGGCCATGACGAAGAAGATGCCCGCCGTTCCGCCGAAAGCCGTCATGATCAACTCGGAGCCGTTCTTGAAGCCCAGCACCATCGCGATCATGCGCGACAGCATCAGACCCATGAAGAAGGTGAATGCAAGCAAGACCGCGACGCCCACCGCGGACTCCTTGGTCTTCTCAATGGCGTACATGAATCCGAAGGCGCCGCCCAGAAATACCACCAGACCCAGACCGCCGCCCAGCGAGGCGGTGATGCCGGTCTCGATACCGACCCATGCGCCGAGCACGGTGGGCAGCAGGCTCAGCGCCAGCAGCCAGTAGGTGTTGCGCATCACCGTGTTGCGTTGCTGCGCCGAAACCCCGTATCCGTAACCCGAGATTTCCTCAAATGTCCGCATCTGTTCATTCATGGCGTTTTTCCTTTAAGTGCCCGTGCAGGGCAGATGGGGCGGATTCTAAGGCAATTCAAGCCCCGGCCTCCAGCGGGTGCCGGGCCAATTCCCCGCGACCGGCAATGCCATTTTGTCCGGGTTGCGAGCGGCTGCAGCGGTTATGCTCGGCGGTCCGGGCGCAGCGGCCCGATCCCCCCCTGCCCGATCAACCCATTGTTCCGAATCCCATGAAAAGCAGATCCAGTCTTGAATTTAGCGACGTTGTAAAGATCGCCACAGCAGCACAGGCCGAGGCCCACAGCAAGGCCTGGGCGGTGACGATTGCCATCGTCGACGACGGTGGGCACCTGCTGCACCTGCAGCGGCTCGACGGCGCGGCACCGCTGTCGGCGTCGATGGCTGCGGCCAAGGCGCGCACCTCGGCGCTGGGTCGGCGAGACAGCGCGGTCTACGAGGACATCATCAATGGCGGGCGCCATGCCTTTTTGAGCGCGCCGCTGGTTGAAGGCATGCTCGAGGGCGCGGTACCGATCATGCACCAGGGCCATTGTCTGGGTGCGGTCGGCGTCAGTGGCGTCAAGTCGAGCGAAGACGCGCAGGTGGCGCGGGCGGGAGTCGCCGCGCTGGGCCTTTGATCGCGGCGCGTCTCAGTAGTTCAGCCGCTCGGGCAGAATCTCCTGCAAGATCGTGGTGGCGATTTCCTCGATCGACTTGGTGGTGGTCGATAGCCAACGGATGCCACTGCGGCGCATCATGGCCTCCGCCTCGCTGATTTCAAAGCGGCAGTTTTCCAGAGAGGCGTAGCGTGAGTTGGGCCTGCGTTCGTGGCGGATTTCGCTCAGGCGGTCGGGCTTGATGGTCAGTCCGAACAGTTTGGAACGGTGCGCCAGCAGGGCCACCGGCAGTTGCTGGCGCTCGAAGTCCTCCGGAATCAACGGATAGTTGGAGGCCTTGAGTCCGTACTGCATCGCCAGGTAGAGCGAGGTCGGCGTCTTGCCGCTGCGGCTGACTCCCACCAGGATGATGTCGGATTGATCTAGGTCGCGGTTGGACTGGCCGTCGTCGTGGGCGAGCGAGAAATTGATCGCCTCAATCCGGTCCTGGTATTCCTTGCTCTTACTGGCGTCGCTGAAGCGGCCGATCCGGTGGTTCGACTTGAGCTGCAACTCGTTTTCCAGCGGATGCACGAAGGTACCGAACATGTCAAGCAGCATGCCGTGGCAGCCGCGCTCGATGATTCCCAGGATTTCCATGTTCACCAGGGTGGTGAAGACGATCGGCCGGTTGCCGTCCAGGGTCGCCATGTGGTTGATCTGGCGTACCGCCTGGTAGGCTTTGTCGGCGCTGTCGACAAAGGGCAGGCGGATGTGACGCGCCTTGACCTCGAACTGCGCAAGGATCGCGTTGCCAAAGGTTTCTGCGGTGATCCCGGTGCCGTCGGAGATGAAGAATACGGTTCTGTTGGACATGGCAGGAAGCAAGGGTTCCGG
>CAISIP010000454.1 GCA_903885415.1 uncultured beta proteobacterium | reverse complement strand
TGCAACGTCCCGACAGGCCGCTATGAACCGCGTTCATTGCTGCTGGTGGCGCTGTGCCTTGGTGTGTCGGCGTGCGGCTTCGCCCGAGCGCAGTATCCGAGCAAGCTGATTCGCACCCTGGTGCCCAACCCGCCCGACAGCCAGATCGTCATCAACCCGCACCTGTACGCGCGCATGGCGGTGGCCCGATCAAGGACCTGCAGCCCGCGCCAGTCTGGTCAACACCCAGTTGTTGCTGGAGGCCAACGCGGCGGTGCGGGCTGGCGCCTGCTTCCGCATCGACGTGCAGACGCTGCCCGGCTACGTTAGCAAGATGGGCTCGGACGAATACTAGACCCGTTTCACAGGACGACGTGGATGTTCTTGTGTTGGGTGTAGGTCAGCAGTTCGTCGAAACCTTCTTCGCGGCCTATGCCTGACTGCTTGTAGCCGCCGAAGGAGGCGCCGATGAAATGGCTGCCGACCTGGTTGACCCAGACGAACCCGGCCTGCACACGGGCTGCTGTGCGGTGCGCGGTGGCCAGGTTCTGCGTCCAGATCGACGCGGTCAGGCCGTACTCGACCGCGTTCACCTGCTCGATCATGCTGGACTCGTCGCTCCATTTCAGCACCGACAGCACCGGGCCGAATATCTCCTCGTTCGCCAGGCGCATGTTCTGCGTGACGCCGGTGAACACGGTCGGCTCGACAAACCATCCCTTGGCCAGCGCCGGGTCGCTCGGGCGCTTACCGCCGAAAGCCAGCGTCGCGCCTTCCTGCTGCCCCAGTGCGATATAGGACATGATCTTTTCGTGCTGCTGCTGCGACACGATGCAGCCCATGGTGGTTGCCATGTCGGTCGGGATTCCCGGCTTGTACACCTGGATCGCCTCGAGCAGGCCCTTGAGCACCGCGTCGTACACCGACGCATGGACGAACAGTCGGGAGGTGGACCCGCAGCTCTGGCCGCACCAGGTGAAGTTCATTCCATTGACCGCGCCCCGGATGGCTTTTTCGAGGTCGGCGTCGGGGTAGACGATGCAGGCGTTCTTGCCGCCGAGTTCCAGGCTCACATGCTTGAGCTGCTCCGCCGCCGCCTTGGCGATGGCGCGTCCGGTGGGAACGCTGCCGATCAGCGCCAGCCGCGGTATTTTCGGGTGCTGCACCAGCGCCTGGCCGGCCTCGGTGCCGCCGGTGATGATGTTGAGGACGCCCGCGGGCAGTATGCCGTCGAGCAGTTCCATCATTCGCAGCGACGACAGCGGCGCCTGGTGCGGCGGCTTCATGATGACGGCGTTGCCCGCCACCAGCGGCGGCGCCATTTTGGCAGCGGTGAACATGATCGGGTGGTTGTAGGCAACGATGCGCGCGCAAACGCCGTAGGGTTCGCGCACCGAGTAGTTGAGGATTCCCTCGCCCATCGGAATCGTCTCTCCCTTGACCTCGGTGGCCAGGCCGGCATAGAAGTCGATTTGCGCGGCGGCGATCAGCGCGTCGCGCTGCATCTCGGCGATCGGGTTGCCGCAGTTGGCGGCGTCGAGCATAGCGAGTTCGAAGGCGTTTTCGCGCAGGACCGCCGCCACCTTCTTGAGCATCGAGGCGCGTTCGAGCGGCTTGATCTTTTTCCAGACCTCAAAGCCCTGTGTCGCCGCCGTGACCGCCGCGTGCACGTCGGCTGCGTTGGCCTCTGCGGCGGGCCCCAGAGACTCGCCGGTGGCGGGATTGAAGGTGTCCCGGTAGCCGCCCATGGGTCGGTGCCATGCGCCTCCGTAGTAGAGGTCGCGCCGTGTGGGCAATGAAAGACCGGGGCCGTTGGACGGCCATGCAGAGGAGTTGCGCATCGGATTATCTTTTTTGACTGGCGGTGGTACTGCCGCTCATGTTGCTGTCATAGCCCGGCGCGATGCATGCATCGATGACGCAGACCTGTCCCTGTTGCGCCCACTGCCACCCCTGCAGGACCGCCGCGTCAATGTCCTGCGGGTCTCGCAGCGGGCCGATGGATTTCGCCCCCATCGCCTGCGCCATCTGTGCAATGTTGATTTCCGGGTTGTCCATGCGTTGGCCGATCCATTTGTTTTCAGGCGGACGCCCGCGCTCCTTCGCGACCCGCTCCTGGTGCAGTTCGTCGTTGAAGAATGAATGGTTGTTGCAGACGATGATCAGCAGCGCGATGCGGTAGTGCACCGCGGTCCAGACAGCGGTGTTGCCCATCATGAAGTCACCGTCGCCGATCATCGCGACGGTGACACGCTGCTCGCCCATGTCGCGCAGCGCCAAGGCCGTTCCTACTGCGTTGCCGGGCCCGGCGCCTACGCCGCCGCCGCCGTCGGCGCCCAGATAGTCCAGCGGGTGGTGGAAATGCCGGTACGAGCCGTTCCAGCCCAGCGGCAGGCGCGCCAGGCAGATGGCTTCGGGAAGCCCTTGCACCGCATCGGCCAGGTGGCGGATGCTCAGTACCGGGTTGCGGTTGGGCGTCAAGGCCTGGGTGGCCGGCCATGGCGGCAGCGGCCGCTGCACCACCAGCGCCAGCACTGCGGCGACCGCCGCGTCGGGCTCGCACAGCATGAATACATCGGCCGGCGGCAGGCTTCCCATGTCCATGCTCCAGCCGCGGTGGCTGTGCATGTCGAGCGAGACGTGGATGACCTGGGCTTCACAGGTCCGGCCTTCGAGCGCCTGTTTGAATGCCCCGCCGGGATCCACCCAGTCCAGCAGCAGCACCACGTCGGCTTCACGCAGCGCCGCGCAGGCGTCTGCTGCCATAAAGTTGCCCGGCGGGCCCACATGCTGCGGGTGCGCGGTGGGGAATGTGGCTCCCGTCTTGAGGTCGGTAATGACCTTCGCCTGCAGGCGCTGCGCCAGTGCGACGCGGGCGTCCCAATCGTCGGACTTGCGTGACATGCGCCCGAGCAGCATCACGGGGCGCTTCGCGTCCGATAGCAGTTGCGC
>CAISIP010000453.1 GCA_903885415.1 uncultured beta proteobacterium | reverse complement strand
GCGTTCGCGCTGGAGACGACACCCTGCAGCGACCCGTACTCCTGTAGCCACTTGGCGGCGGTCTTGGGGCCCACCTTCTCGACGCCCGGAACGTTGTCGACCACGTCGCCTACCAGCGTCTGGAAGTCGACCATAAGCCGGGCCGGGACACCAAATTCGGCCTCGACACCGGCCAGGTCGCGCCGGCGGCCGTTCATCGTGTCGATGATGGTGATGTGGCTGTTCACCAACTGCGCCAGGTCCTTGTCGCCGCTTGACACGATCACCTCGACGCCTTGCGCGGCGGCGGTGACAGCCAGGGTACCGATGACGTCGTCGGCCTCGACGCCGGGCACGTCAAGCACCTTCCAGCCCAGCAGTCGTACCAACTCGTGGATCGGCGCAATCTGCGCGCGCAAGTCATCGGGCATGGGCGAGCGCTGCGCCTTGTACTGGGGATAAATCGCATCGCGAAAAGTCGGTCCGCTGGCGTCAAACACACAGGCGGCGTAGTCGGCACGCACCTCCTTGCGCAGGCTCTGCATCATGTTGACCATGCCACGAATGGCGCCCGTGGCAGGGCTCGTCGGGTCCTCGGGTACGGCGCGCAAGTCCGGCATGGCGTGAAACGCGCGGTACAGATAGCTCGATCCGTCTACCAGCAGCAAGGTGGTGGCGGGCGCTTGCCCGGGTCCGTTGGCTGGGGTTTGGGTCGGTGCTTGGGTGTCGCTCATCCTCGCATTTTGCCTGCGACCACAGAGCACGCCGAGGTTCTACAATCACGCCATGCCCCAAGCACCGATTTTCACCAGGCCGTTGGCCCTCCTGGCACTCTCGCTGTGCCTGGCTGCGGCGGGCCCTGTGCGCGCGCAGACCGCGCCCACCGTGGGCACCGGCGACTCAGCGCGCATCGAGTTGCTGGTCGAGAGGATCCATGTGGAGGACGCGTCGTCGCGCATCGACGAACTGCGCGTCGGCGGGGAGACGCGCAAGATCACCGTCTCGCCCAAGGGGGGAATGCCGGCTTACGATATTGTCCCGTTCAGCGCCAGTCGCAGCGCGGCGACCGCGGACGGCGGCGGCACGTCGCTCGGAAACCGGGTCTGGAAGATTCTGTCCTTCTGATCGCCGGGGCCCCGATTCATGGCGGTTTATACCGAGGTCTCGTTTGACCAAGCCAGCGAGTTGCTGGACAGACTCTCGCTGGGGCGACTGCAGGACCTGCAGGGCTGCAGCGGAGGGATCGAGAACACCAACTATTTTGCTATCACCGACCGTGGGGCCTATGTGCTCACGCTGTTTGAGCGCCTGAGCGCGCAGCAGCTGCCTTTCTATCTCGCGCTGATGAAGCATCTGGCCAAGCGCGGCATACCGGTGCCGGATCCGGCGCCAGACGCCAGCGGCGCCTACCTGCACGCGCTCAATGGCAAGCCGGCGACCGTCGTCAACCGGCTGCGCGGCGCCAGCGCCCTGTCGCCCAGCGGCGCCCAGTGCGCCGAGGTGGGCGAGATGCTCGCGCGCATGCACCTGGCCGGCGCAGACTTCGAGCTGATCCAGCCCAACCCGCGCGGGCTGCACTGGTGGAACGACACCGCGCCAGTGGTGATGCCCTACCTGCAGCCCGATCAGGCGGAGCTGCTGCGCAGCGAGTTGGCGTACCAGAACCACACCGCCGCCAGCGCGTGCGCTGCGGCACTCCCGCACGGCCCGGTACACGCCGACCTGTTTCGCGACAACGTGCTGTTCGAAGCGTCGCCGCAGTCCGACGCACAGGCCCCCGCCGAGAAGCTCAGCGGATTTTTCGACTTCTATTTCGCCGGCATCGACAGTTGGCTGTTCGACATCGCGGTGTGCCTGAACGACTGGTGCGTCGATCTACAGACCGGCGAGGCCGATGGGGCGCGCAGCCACAAGATGCTGGCGGCCTACGGCGGCGTGCGGACCCTCACGGGGGCTGAGCGCGCGCTGCTGCCAGCGATGGTGCGCGCGGCGGCGCTGCGTTTCTGGATTTCGCGCTTGTGGGACTTCCACCTGCCGCGCGAGGCGTCGGTGCTCAAGGCGCACGACCCCGGCCACTTCGAGCGGGTGCTGCGCCAGCGCGTGGCCCGGCCGACGGCCATCGCGGCGGTATCCGAATGAAGCTCAGCGTCGTACCCGCGCGCGCAGCGCTGGCGTGGGTGAAGCTCGGTGTGAAGACGTTTTTCCGTCAGCCGCTGGCACTGTCGGGGCTTTTCTTCATGTTTCTGGCCGCGATGTCGCTGGCGGGTATGGTTCCGGTGATCGGCATGGCGATAGCGCTGGCGCTGCTGCCCGGTTGCAGCCTGGGCCTGATGGTCGCGAGCAAGGAGGCCAGTTCAGGCAAGTTCCCGATGCCGTGGGTATTTCTGAGCGCCTTCAGGGCCGGGCGCAAGCAGCTGCGCGCGATGCTGTTGCTGGGGCTTTTGTACGCGACCGGCTTCGCGGTGGTGATGGGCGTCACCGCGTTGTTCGACGACGGCAACTTTGCCGGTCGATACCTGGCGGGCGAAATGCCGACGATGGAAATGGCGCAGGATCCAGCAACGCAGACGGCCATGCTGGCGTTCCTGGCGCTGCAAATACCGCTGTCGCTGATGTTCTGGCACGCCCCCGCGCTGGTCTACTGGCACCAGGTCGAACCGGCCAAAAGCGTGTTTTTCAGCCTGATCGCATGCGTTCGCAACTTCTGGGCCTTTGCGCTTTTTGGCGTGCTATGGATGGCGCTGCTGCTATGCGCCATCCTGGTGGTGTCGCTCGTCGGTCTGCTCAGCGCCAGCCCGCAAATCGCCGGGCTGGTCCTGATGCCAGTGTCCATGCTGGCGGCGGCGATGTTTTTCACCTCGACCTATTTCAGCTTTCGCGACTGCTTCGAGGCGCAGACGCCCGACAGCCCCGCACCGCAGGACGGCTCAGGGGAGCAGCGTGAGCTTGGCCACTGACAGCGCCAGCCACTTAAGGCCATGGCGTGGAAAATTGATCTGCGCGCGTGCGTCGTCGCCGGCGCCTTCCAGACTCAGCACCGTTCCCTCGCCGAATTTGGCATGAAACACCTTGATCCCGGCGCGCAGACCGTGGCCGGGCACCTCTTTTCGGGCGATCGCGGGCTCAGTCTGCCGCGCCGGGCCTGAACCCGCAGCACCAACCGGTCGCGCCCACGCTGTGTGGGCACTCGTAGCGCCGGCGGGGAACGTGCCGAATCCGCTTTTCTTGGGCGTAATCCACTTCAGCGCCGACTCGGGCAACTCATCAAAGAAGCGGCTGCGCACGTTGTAGCGCGTCTGGCCATGCAGCATGCGGGTCTGCGAGTGGCTGAGGTACAGACGCTGGCGTGCGCGGGTGATCGCGACATACATCAGACGGCGCTCCTCCTCGAGCCCGTCGCGGTCGCTCATCGCGTTTTCATGCGGAAACAGGCCCTCCTCCATGCCGGTGATGAAGACACAGTCAAACTCCAGCCCCTTGCTCGAATGCACCGTCATCAGCTGTATGGCGTCCTGCCCCGCCTGCGCCTGGTTGTCGCCGGACTCGAGCGCTGCGTGGGTCAGAAATGCAGCCAGCGGCGACAGCGTCTCTCCGGTCTCGGCGTCGGGCGGAAAACCGAGCTCGTCGACCGGCAGCGCAACCGCGTCGCGGCCAAAGCCCTCCTGCGTGACAAAACTCTCGGCGGCATTGACAAGCTCTTCCAGATTTTCTATGCGGTCCGCCCCTTCACGGTCGGCCTTGTAATGCGCGATGAGTCCGCTTTCGTCGAGGACCAACTCGACGATTTCGCGCAGCGAGTAACCCTGCGTCTGCTGCCGCAAGCGCTGGATCTTGGCGGTGAAGGCGCCCATGTTCGCGCCGGCCTTGCCCGATACGGCGCCGACCGCATCGTGCAGCGAGCCACCGGCAGCGCGCGCCACGTCCTGCACCTGTTCCAGGCTGCGCGCGCCGATGCCGCGCGGTGGAAAATTCACCACGCGCAGGAAACTGGTGTCGTCGGCCGGGTTTTCCAGCAGGCGCAAATAGGCCAGCGCATGTTTGATTTCGGCGCGCTCGAAAAAGCGCAGGCCGCCGTAGACGCGGTAGGGAACGCCGGCGTTGAACAACGCCGTCTCGATGACGCGGCTTTGGGCGTTGCTGCGATAGAGCACCGCCATTTCCTTGCGCCCGATTCCATCGCGCGCCAGCTGGCGCATTTCCTCGACCATCCACTGCGCCTCGGCAAAATCACTGGGCGACTCGCAGATCCGAACGGGCTCGCCCGGCCCCTGGTCGGTGCGCAGGTTCTTGCCCAGCCGCTTGGCGTTGTGGCTGATCAGCGCGTTGGCGCTGTCGAGGATGTTGCTGTAACTGCGGTAGTTCTGCTCGAGCTTGATCTGATGGCGAACGCCGAACTCGCGGACGAAGTCCGCCATATTGCCAACCCGCGCACCGCGAAAGGCGTAGATGCTCTGGTCGTCGTCGCCGACTGCCAGCACGCTGCCCGTTGGATGGAAGTCGGCGTCGGCACCGACCGTGGCGGCGGCCCCGCCGCCGGCGAGCATCTTGATCCAGGCGTACTGCAGCTGGTTGGTGTCCTGGAATTCGTCGATCAGGATGTGGCGAAAGCGCCTTTGGTAATGCTCGCGGATCGGGGCGTTGTCACGCAGCACCTCGTAGCTGCGCAGCATCAGCTCTGCGAAGTCAACCACGCCCTCGCGCTGGCACTGCTCCTCATAGAGCTGGTAAATCTCGACCTTCTTGCGGGTATCGTCGTCGCGCAGCGTGACCATCTGCGGCCGCATCCCCTCCTCCTTGCAGCCGGCGATGAACCACTGGGTCTGCTTGGCCGGAAAGCGCTCGTCGTCGATAGCAAACTGCTTCATCAGCCGCTTGATCGCCGACAGCTGGTCCTGCGTGTCGAGGATCTGGAAGCCCTGCGGCAAATTGGCCATGCGATAGTGCGCGCGCAAGAACCGGTTGCACAGCCCGTGGAAGGTGCCGATCCACATGCCGCGCGCATTCACCGGCAACATCGCTGTCAGGCGCGTCATCATCTCCTTGGCAGCCTTGTTGGTGAAAGTCACCGCCATCACGCCGCCGGGCGAAACCTGGCCCGATTGCAGCAGCCAGGCGATGCGCGTCGTCAGCACGCGGGTCTTGCCCGAGCCCGCGCCCGCGAGGATGAGCGCGTGCTCGCAAGGCAGCGTGACCGCGGCGCGCTGCTCCGGGTTAAGCTGCGCGAGCAGCGCGCCGGACGGGTTGGATTCTGGAAACATCGGCTGATTGTAGGAACCGGCAACCGGCTTCGCTGCTAAACTCGAGCACCGGATCCCTGCTAGGGACTCCGGTTTTTTTTGGACTCCCGTCAGGCGCATGATGGAAATATTCGACTACGACAACATCCTGCTGCTGCCGCGCAAATGCCGCGTACAAAGCCGATCCGAGTGTGACGCAAGCACCGAGCTCGGCGGCCGTCGCTTTCGCATACCGGTGGTTCCCGCGAACATGAAGACCGTCGTCGACGAAGCGACCTGCGTCTGGCTGGCGCAGCAGGGCTACTTCTATGTTATGCACCGCTTCGATCTGGACAACCTGCGCTTCGTGCAGGACATGACGGCGCGGGGCCTGTATGCGTCGGTATCACTGGGCGTCAAACCAGCCGACTACGATACCGTCGACGCGCTGGTGGCGCTGAAGCTGAGCCCCGAGTACATCACGATCGACATTGCGCACGGCCATGCCGACAGCGTCAAGAACATGATCGCCTGCCTCAAGCAAAAGCTGCCGAAGTGCTTTGTCATCGCCGGCAACGTCGGCACACCCGAGGCGATCATCGACCTGGAAAACTGGGGCGCCGACGCGACCAAGGTTGGCATCGGCCCGGGCAAGGTTTGCATCACCAAGCTCAAGACCGGCTTTGGCACCGGCGGCTGGCAGCTGTCAGCGCTGAAGTGGTGCGCGCGGGTCGCCACCAAGCCGATCATCGCCGACGGCGGCATACGCGAGCACGGCGACATCGCCAAGAGCATCCGCTTTGGCGCGACCATGGTGATGATCGGCTCCATGCTCGCCGGCCACGAAGAAAGCCCGGGCCAGACGGTAGAGGTCGACGGCCGGCTTTACAAGGAGTATTACGGCTCGGCGAGCGACTTCAACAAAGGCGAGTACAAGCATGTGGAAGGCAAGCGCATCCTGGAGCCGATCAAGGGAAAGCTGGCCGACACCCTGCGCGAAATGGAGCAGGACATCCAGAGTTCGATCAGCTATTCGGGCGGAACCAAGCTAATGGACATCCGCAAAGTGAACTATGTCACGCTCGGCGGCGACAACGCCGGCGCTACAGGGGCCAATATTATCGGCTGATTTCAAATGTAGTTCCATGTAGCATGGAACTACCTGGACGTTTCAAAACGCATTGCAGACTATCTCTATCGGGTGGTCTATCCAACTCAAGGCTTCCTTGAAGGCAGAGGTTTCGGGCGGGTCGCCCACCTCCCTTTCATCATGGATAGTCGCCCCGGCTATCACCGGATCGCCGATCAATTTCTTATTGATCTTGGCTTAAGTGAATGGTGTGCCGGGACACAGTCTGAGACACTTAGGCTGTGGAGGTAGCCGTTTCGCAGCCGGCGGCAGGACTTGGCTTCGACGCTTGCCATGAGCGGCTGGCCGAAGGCCCGTCCGCTCGATGGAAGGGTTGGGCGTCTCGTGCATGCCGCGCTACTTGCCCGCCACCGCCAGAACCGCCTTCGGGTTCGTGCTTGCGATGGCCAACAACGTGCGAGCGGCACCGCTTGGTTGCTTGCGGCCTTGCTCCCAGCCCTGCAAGGTGCGGACTGATACGCCCAGGAGCACAGCGAACTGCGACTGGGACAGGCCAGTCTTGTTGCGCGCCTCGATTACGGGGGACGAGACGACATGAAGCTGGCCCGCTTTCATTTCGCGTACCGACTGTAGAAGCTCAGCCGCGAGGTCGCGTTTGGCTTCATAGGCAACCAGTTCAGCCTTCGTGAGGGGTTTAGCCCCCTGCGCACGCTCGAAAGCTAGCATTTAGAACCGTGAACCCGGCTGACTCAGAAACTCTACTTCCTCTTGCGTGGAAGTACGCCCCAAGATTTCATTTCTGTGTGGATACCGACCAAAGCGATCAATCATTGCCTTGTGCCGCAACTCGAAATCATAGTTTCCAGGTGGCGCAAAGTCTTTATAGAGCGGCTCCGCCACAACGTGCATCTGCTTCGACTCGCTGTGCATATACGGGAGCAGCAGAAAGCTTATCTGCGTGGGATTCAGCAACTTCAAAGCGCCAGAAGATACTGCCTCCTGGGCAAGAACAAGAGCAATGGCGTCTTGGGCGAATGCTTGCGGCGTGTTGCGATATACGTTACGGGAGAACTGATCCAGCACTATGATTTCCGCGAGGCGCCCTTCTGCTGTAGCCCGCCACGAGTACAACTCCCCGACAGCAGCCTGCTGCATTACCCCAAGAAAGCGCTGGCGAATAAGATCATCAAAATTTTTGTCCGAAGCGAACCAAAGTCTCGCTTCAATTTCATGAAACCAGAATGACAGGACTTCCGTGCTCATTTTTGCCTCCTGCGCTTTCGATTATTCAGGGGGCTAACGCCGGCGATGACCGGCGCACAACAATCGCCGCGAAGCGGCCACCCGGTGTTGTGCGTCCGTGTCGATCAACCTGTTATCCCTCATAGGTGCATGCTTCGCAGCACGCTGGGGTACTTTGCGGCAACCTTCAGCAACATTCGCGCTGCTCCGGTTGGTTCGCGTCGGCCTTGCTCCCAATCCTGTAGCGTTCTAGATGAAACCCCCAACAAGTTCGCGAACTCCCCTTGGGACATGCCGATACTTGCCCTGGCTTCGGCAGCCGCAGTGAGCTTGACTTTTGTCACCCGCGCAGCCTGGCCTCGGCGCATCTGCTTCACGGACTCCAGCAAGTCCTTCTGGAACTCTTCAACTTCAGATGGCATCTTCAACTCCCTGCTTCAACTGGGCCAAGAACGACGTGGGAAGGGTGTCGAACTTGGCTTTGGTGTAGACGATCAACAACCATACAACTTCATCTATCGCCACAAATTAAACGATACGGGAATTTTGCGCTGCGGATGACGGATAACGTTGGCGATGACCCGCACCAGTCGGGGGCGATCAACCAGTTAAACCGAAGCGTCACGAAACGCCCTCAAAACTGTATTTATACGCGTTTGATAGCCAGTCCCTTGTGCCTTGAACCATTCGAGCACATCTTGATCGACTCGTAGCGAAATGGAGGCTTTGGCAGGTAGCGGCTTCACACCTTTGCGAACCAGACCGCGAACGATGTGCTTGACATCAGCCTCTGGGTGTTCCGACGTTGCCTTTGCGTCAGCGGCGCCGGACTTCAGGCGTGCCCAATCAGTTTTGGATTTCATCGAAGTAGATTTGCGACTCGCGCGTGGTAGCTTTTCGGAACGAGATGACGCGGATTTCATGTTCATTCTCCGTATGTACGACTGAAACAGGGATGCCAGCAAGCATGCCCAGCGTGACGAAGCGCTGCTCGCCGTAGGAGAAACGGTCATCCTCGAAAGTGAACGTCACACCTTCAAAAACGCTTCTGGCCAAGTGAACTCCATGTGCTAAATGTATATACGAAACGTATTGGCATCAAGCAATATCTCTTCTGCGGTTTAACGTCCGCCATGAGCCGCCGGACAACAGCAAGCGAAGCGCCACTGTTGGGCGGTCGGCTCGATCGCGTGGTTGGGCGTTATATCAACTCCACTCACCAATCTCGCTTCTGTGGAGAAATGCGTATTTTGTTGCTCAGCGCCTGTGCTCCGCTTCCGGGGCGGAGCGGCGGGATGCGACCAGGCTTGCCGCCACCGACACCAACAGGATCAATCCGACGGCTCCCAGAGCGATCCCCACAGGGATCTTGTAGACATCGAGCAGTAGCATTTTCACCCCGATGAACATCAGGATCACCGCCAGCCCGTACTTGAGCAGGTGGAAGCGCTCCGCCGTATCGACGAGCAGGAAATACATGGCGCGCAGTCCCAGGATGGCGAAGATGTTCGAGGTGAATACGATGAACGGGTCGCCGGTTACGGCGAAGATTGCAGGGATAGAGTCCACTGCGAAAATGAGGTCGGTTACCTCCACCAGCACTAGCACCACGAACATTGGCGTGGCGTAACGCATCCCGTCCTCCAGCACGAAGAACTTCTCGCCGTGATACTTATCGGTGATCTTCATGTGGCCACGCATCCAGCGCAAAAGCGGGTTTTTCTCCAGATCGGGCTTGTGGTTTGCAAAAATCAGCATTTTCACTCCGGTGAGCAAGAGGAACAGGCCGAAGATATAGAGAATCCAGTGAAACTCAGCGAGCAGCAGCGCGCCGACGTAGATCAGTGCGGCGCGCATGACGATTGCGCCCAGCACACCGTAGAGCAGCACTCGCTTTTGGAACTCTGTGGGCACCGCGAAGAAGCTGAAGAGCGTGATCCAGACAAAGACGTTGTCTACGGCGAGCGATTTTTCAATGAGGTAGCCGGTGAGGTATTCGAGTGCCTTTTCGTTGGCCAGCTCTCGTCCGAAGCGCCCATCGAGGTACCACCAGAACCAACCGCAAAAGGCCAACGCGATGGTGATCCACACCACTGACCATCCTGCCGCTTCCTTCACGCTCACCCGGTGGGCGCCCTGGGTCTTTAGCACTAAAAAGTCCACCGCCAGCAAGATGATGACGAGCAGCGCGAATCCGAGATAAAGGGTCGGGGTGCCGGTTGATTCGATAATCATTCCTTGCTCTCCAGATCAGAATCGCCACTCTCGCGGCGACTGCGCCGCATGACGTAGTAGCCAAGGGCAAGTGCAATCACCAAGGCGGCAATCCCCAATAGGGCCCCTTCCGGCAACTCTTTCGGATCGAGGACGATGATCTTGCGGGCCACTGCAATCATCGCCACCGTGAGTACGGTCTCGAGGTGAAACTCCCGGCGAACGATGTAGGTTTTCACCGAGTGAAGCAGCTCGATTCCGATGAGCACCAACAAGAACAGGCCGAACAGCTCCAGCAGCTCGTGGACATCCAGCAGGAAGTAGGGCGGGGTGAGCACGTCCTTGACAAGGATCCACGCCAACTCGATTGTGGCAAGCAGCACTACGCCGGCCATCAAGACGAGCAGGGTGTGAGTGATGGCCCGCTCAAATTTTTCTAGGTACGGTAACAAGGCGCTGTTTCTCCTAAGTTGATGTCGCATCGAAGGCGAGGCTGCAATGACACCCAATGCTCGACGTAAGGGGCTGGCCGCAGGCCAGGCCCCCTGACGGAGGGGTCAGGTTTCATTCACGTACCCTCGCTC
>CAISIP010000452.1 GCA_903885415.1 uncultured beta proteobacterium | reverse complement strand
GTGATGGTCGGCATGCTGCTCAACGCGACGCAGGTCGGCATACCGGGCGGCGCGCCGGAGCCCCTGGAGGTGCTCGAACCCTCCGAGATACGCGCCAGACTGCTGGCCTGACGCACCCACCCAGAAGGAGACACACGATGTTGAATTGGAGACCGCTTTTTGGCCTGGCGTTGGCGCTCGGCGCCTTTGGCTCGGGCGCTGTGGCGCAGGACTTTCCGTCAAAGCCCATTACCATGGTGATGCCCTACGCTGCGGGCGGCCCCGGCGATGCGATCACCCGACTGTTTGCCGCCGCCATGCAAAAAACACTGGGCGAGCAGATTCTGGTCGACAACACGGCGGGCGCATCGGGAACCATCGGTACCGCGAAGGTCGCGCGCTCCAAGCCGGACGGCTACACCCTGCTGATGATCCATGTAAGCCACGCCACCAACCTGGCCATGTTCAAGGCTCTTGCCTACCACCCGGTCGACGACTTCGAGCCGATCGGCCAG
Source organism: uncultured beta proteobacterium (assembly GCA_903885415.1). Taxonomy (GTDB): domain Bacteria; phylum Pseudomonadota; class Gammaproteobacteria; order Burkholderiales; family Burkholderiaceae_C; genus CAISIP01. Next base: position 4,691 of record CAISIP010000452.1, on the reverse strand, counting down.
GCGACCAACGGGCCGATGCTGATCGTCGCGCGCAACGAGTTCCCGGCCAAGGACCTGAACGAATTTGTCGCCTATGTAAAGGCGAACGCCACCAAAGTCAGTCTGGCCCATGCGGGCGTCGGGTCTGCGTCGCATCTGTGCGGCCTGATGATGATGAGCGCGCTGAATGTGCAACTCAACGAAATCCCGTACAAGGGGACCGGGCCTGCGCTGAACGACCTGATGGGCGGGCAGGTGGACCTGCTGTGCGACCAGACCTCCGGAACGGTTCCGGCCGTCAAAGGAGGGAAGATCAAGGCCTACGCGGCCGCAGGAAAGACGCGGCTTGCATCGCTACCAGGATTGCCGGCGATTTCGGAGGCGGGGGTGCAGGGCTTCGAGATCAACATATCGTTCGGCCTGTACGCACCCAAGGGCACACCAAGGCCGGTGCTGGACCGGCTGACCGACGCGCTGCAAAAAGCGGTCGCCGACGCCGATGTGCGCAAGCGTCTGGAGAGCATGGGTGTATCCGCAGTCAGCGCCGAGCAGGCCAGGCCCGATGCGCTTCGCGCGCATTTGCGCCATGAAATCGACACGCTTGGCGCTCTCCTGACCCGGGCCGGTGTCCAAGTGAACTGAGGGCGCCGCTACAGCGCGGCCGCATCCGGCGCGGCGTGGAGATTGTGGCTCTGGTGCTGCGACGGTCACAGCGCAGTCGGCGGCGCCACCGCGACGCGCACGCCCGGCCTGTCCACCTCGGAGTTGCTGTGGATCGGCGAACCCCGCTGCACGAGGTAGGCGCCCTCGATCACCAGGTAGGCGCGGAGTAGGCGACGTCGATCGCACGCGCAGGATCGATCGCCACGAAGCCTATATCCACCGCCTTGGACTGCAGCGCTTGCACCACCTTGCCCACTGCGTCGCAGGTGACAAGCTCGACCGGAACGGCTCGGCCTGCCGAGTTCCCGCGACAGGTCCACCGACACGCCGCGCGGTGCGCCGCTGACAGGATCGCGGACCGCGAGTGTGGGGTTGCCGAAATGAATGGCGGCACGCAGCATACCGCCGGGCGCCAGTTCAGACAGCACGGCAGGCGCTGCCCCTGGCGTTGCGGCGCACGATGCGAGCCGTGCTGCACTGGCGATAGCCATCGCGATTTTCATCAGGCTCGCACTCCTTGTTGGTTGGAAAAAGGCGTTGTGCCGCTTGCCCTCTATGGTGCACTTGAGCGGTTTCGCCGCTATCGCACACCCGCCTGACAATGCCACTGCAGGCCGGACATGGCTGCGGGAAAGACTGCGTAAAATGAGGAGCGTCGGCGCGCCCGGACAGGTCCAAGGCGATTGACCATTCGCCTTATTTCATGCTTTTTAACAAGATAGCCTCTTCGCAGCGATGGGCCGCGGCGCCCTTCAAGCCGAGCCGGTCCATTCCCCTGACTTTCTTGCAAGGAAAGACCCGCGAGCAACTCCTCAGCCGAACGGACCTGGGGCCGTCCGAGTATGCGGTCTTCGGCAATGCGTAGATAGACCGCGGGGCGACGATCATTGGCGGCTGCTGCGAGGTAGGCCCGGCCCATATCAGAGCCATGCGCGACCAACTACTGCAGCAAGGACATAGCATCCGCTCACCCCTGGACCCCGCGACCCATCCCTACAAGGACGGCCGCAACCCTTAGCTGGCAATCCGGACCATGTTGGCAGGCTCCTGCGCCACATGCTCCAGGTGTTTGCGAAGCAGCGTCGGCGCCACCGTCCAATGCTGCCCCTCCTCGGTAATGACAGTGACCGTCTTCTTGTTGTAGCGACTAAGGATTCCAACCCGTACCCGACCGTCCGGGTCAAAGCTGACCCGGTCGCCGAGGTCGAACTTGAGCATCGACTCGTTTTGCCGGGCTTGCTGCATCAGCTTGAGTCGTTGCACGATCCGTCGGTTCAGCGTGAGCAGTTCCGACTCGGACAGGCGGTCAATATCCATGGCGGGATTCATGCAGGTGGGCAGCCAAGCGCTTTCCTTCCAATTCTATAAGCCGGCACGAACGCGCTGGCCCTGCGCCAGACGCCGCGCAAGCAGAACGCGCTTCCAAGCGACTCGTCCGCGTTCGCTAAAAAAGGGGCTCTCATTGCGTTGGAGGCACTCTGTGCAAAGTAGGAACCGGGCGCTTCGGCCGCACGTCTAGCGTGCCGGCTTGTCGTTAAGCCACCGGCCTGAGTAGATGACGTTTCCCTTCGGTCCCGTCAAGGTGCCCTGGCCAGCATACTGGTCGTCCCTGAATTCCCCGACATACTTTTCGCCGGTGGGAAATTTGTAGGTACCGCGACCGTGCAGTTTGCCGTCCTTGTAGCCACCCACATAGAGTTCACCGCTGCTGAACAGGTAGGTTCCGGGGCCGTTGTATTTCCCTTCCCGGTATTCGCCGCTATGACGCGAGCCATCAGGGAATGTGGTAACGCCTTGTCCGTGCTGCTTGCCGTCCTGGTATTCGCCGATGTATTGCTCGGCTCCGGGGACGGTGAACTTACCCTGACCGCTGTATTTCCCGTCCTTGAAGTCCCCAACATACTGCGCGCCACCGGGCAATGTCACGGTGCCCTGTCCATGCCGCCGATCATCCTTGAAATCACCGACATACTTCTCGCCACCGGGAATCGTGTAAGTACCCTTGCCGTTGTACTTTCCATCCTTGAATTCGCCGACATACTGCGCGCCGCTGGACAGCGTGTAGCTTCCCTGGCCGTTGTACTTTCCCTCTTTGAACTCGCCGGCATATTTTTGACCGCCGGGCATCGCGTCCGTGGCAAAGCACTCGTTCCTAATTCCCGTTGCCGGGCAAGGCGGCAGGCGGCTTTGCGCCTGCGCGACCTTAGCGAAACAGGATAGTGCCGCAACAAGCAGCCATCGCTTTGTGGAGTTCATCAAGGCTTATCTTAGCGGCTCCCGTGAAGACGCCAGACTCCTGCCGAGCAGGTCAAGGATTTGCGGGTCGGTAAACCCGAGTTCGCGCAATATCGCCCCGGTGGATGGTTTGCTGCGCCAGCTGAAGGCCTCGGTTCGCAGGCCCAACATCTTTGGCGATGTATCCTGGTGCCGCGCCCGAGTCGCCGACAAACGCGTGGAGGAAGATGCGCATCTGGTTGACCTTGAACTGTGGGTGGACAACCCGCTTGGAGAGACCACCGCCAAGGGAATCGCCATGGTGGGACTGCCATCGCGGACGGTATGAACGGCGCGATGGACTGGACGATAGCCGCGAGCCCCACAAGGCGCATGATGCACGGTGGGCTTGCGGCGCGTCGTGCCGACGCAAAGGCCCGGTTCGCACTCTTGTTGAGAAAGTTGAAAAATGTCTATGGTCTTTTGCCGAAGCTGCGGCCATCGAATTCACGAGTCGGCCGCCGTCTGCCCGCAATGCGGGGCCCCGCAAGCCATCGCCATCGCCACGCTAGACCTGCGCAGCCAGAATCTGGCGGCGCTGTGGTGCGCTTTTCTGGGAGCTTTCGGCGCCCACAAGTTCTACCTGGGAAAGATCTTTCCCGGCATCCTGTATCTGCTTTTTTCCTGGACCTCGATCACGGTCGTCCTGGCGTACATCGACCTGCTGGTGATCGCGTTCACCAGCCAGGGGAAATGGGCCTATCGCTATAACGCTGGTCGTTTGACCGCGCCAGTGCATCTGGCGGTGCGGGTCATCGCGTTGATCGCCCCGCTAGTCCTTGCTGTCGGCTTGTTCGGTGGCGTCATGCTGCCCGCCTATCATGACCATGAGCAGCGTGGGCGGACCGTTCAGACCCTATAGATCGGCGACCGCACCAGGCCCCGCCACCGAGAGGTCTGCACGCACGGCAGGAGGCAGCAGCAGGGTCCGATGGGTGTCGACCCCTTGGTAGAACTGCGCCCCATGAAGCCCATGACTGAGGCAGCGAGGTCGCTCTTGGTGCGCGAGCCCACTACCGACGTTCAAGGTGTAATAGTTCTGCAAACTACAATCGTAGATGCGGTACACCAGGAGTGGCGCCCCATCCGCAAGATCATGAAGTAGATCCTCAAATTGGAAGCAAGCGATGGCATCAAGCACTAACATTTCTCCCGATGCCGAGATTTCATTGGCGTTGATGAGAGACCTCTACACCGGCATGTACCGCATTCGCCAATGCGAAGACCAGCTCAACACAGTCTTCTCGAAGAACCTGTTTCCTGGTTACATACACTCTTACCTGGGCCAGGAGGCCTGCGCCGTGGGTGTCTGCGCCGCACTGCGCCAGGACGACTGCATCGTCTCGACCCACCGGGGGCGTGGCCATTACCTGGCCAAAGGTATGGCACTCAAACCGATGATGGCCGAGATGTTCGGCAAGGCCACGGGCATCGGTGGTGGCCGCGGCGGCGAAATGCATGCCGCGGACCCGGCCAACGGGATCCTGGGCGGCAATGGCATCGTGGGCGGGGGCATTCCCTATGCCGCCGGCGCGGCCTATTCGGCGGTACTCGACGGCGTCGACCGGGTCACGGTGGCGTTCTTCGGTGACGGCGCCAGCAACCAGGGTGCGTTCCACGAAACCATGAACATCGCCGCGGCCTGGAAACTGCCGCTGCTGTTCGTCTGCGAGAACAACCTGTACGCAGAGATGACCCCTTTCAAGGACACCGTCAACGAGGCCGACATCGCCCGGCGTGCTGTGGGCTACGGCATCCCGGGTGTGCTGGTCGAC
>CAISIP010000451.1 GCA_903885415.1 uncultured beta proteobacterium | reverse complement strand
TGTGTTCCAACGCCCCTCACGCCGCAGCGAACGCCAGATCTCTCCTATGTGCTCGACACGGGAGCAGCACTGGCTCCTTTCATCCGCCCAAGAATGCTCGTCGTTCTAGAGTCGACGACCTATCCAGGCACTACATCGCTGGAACTCAGGCAGTGTCTGGAACAAGGGTCGGGCCTCCGTGCTGGCGATGACTTCCACCTCGCCTTCTCACCAGAGCGGGAAGACCCTGGAAATCCGACTTCACTCGAACGAATTCCAAAGGTGGTCGGAGGCCTCACCCCCGCATGCCTACGGAAAGCGGCCGATCTTTACGGGGCTATCGTTCCCCGCGTTGTCGAGGTATCGAGTTGTGACGTCGCGGAGGCCACGAAGCTCCTCGAAAACATCTTCCGCTCGGTTAACATCGCGCTCGTCAATGAATTAAAGATCATCTACGAGTCAATGGGGATCAACATCTGGGAAGTAATAGCGGCTGCCAGCACGAAGCCCTTTGGTTTTATGCCTTTCTATCCAGGTCCGGGTCTGGGCGGGCACTGCATCCCGATCGACCCATTCTACCTGAGTTGGAAGGCCCGCGAGTTTGGGCACACAGCCCGCTTCATAGAACTGGCAGGGGAGATCAACACGGCCATGCCAAGGCACGTGTTCACTCGCATTGCGAAGGCGTTGAACGATCAAGGCAAAGCGGTGCAAGGCGCCAAGATTCTCCTCCTTGGCCTTGCTTACAAGAAAAACGTTGACGACGATCGCGAATCGCCAACTTATGCAATCTGGGAATTGCTCGAAAACGCTGGGGCCAAAATCTCTTATCACGACCCCTACATTCCCTTGGTCCGTCCAGGCCGCACACACGGTGCCTTTGCCGGCACGAAGGCAGTGGCGATTTCAGATGACTTTGATGCCATCGTGCTTTGCACCGATCACGATGCCTACCGCGACCATTGTTTCCGTGAATATCGCACCGTGGTCATCGACACCCGCAACGCGATCCACGAACGGCCGGCAAAATACTACCAAGCCTAACTCTACGCGATGGCTAGCGCTTACCTGCAATCGTTGCCGTCAACAGCCGGGCTGAAGTTCCCTCGGCAACTCGGCACCTTTGGTGCCACTACTCGGTCAATTCCGAACTCATTGCCCCCGTTTTGGATCGCCTGTGCTCTGACGTTAATCGTAGCCCACTACCAAGTCTGGGGCACGTTCAATCTCGTCTACAAGATCATGGGCACTGTCGTGGTCGTGATGATGCCCTTCACGGCTGGATTCTCTCGGCTTTTATCGCTTCCGGCGGTGCTGTGGCTGCTCGCCTTCGAGTTGGTGATGGTGGCCAACATGCTCGTGGGGCGATATTTGACGATCTCGAGCCTGTTTACGACGGCGAGCGCCCCGGTGATCCTGATTCGGTCACTCCCCTTTCTACTCTGCGGCTACACGCTGGCCCGGCATCTCAACTGGCAACGCCGCTTTTTGCTTTTCGTCGGCGCGGTGTATTGGCTGTTTGCGATCCAGGATGCCCGCGGGTTTATCGCCGGGGCCCGCGCGCAGCTTGGACGGGCCGAACAGTATGCCCAGACACAGGGTTTTGACGATGCCAACATCGGCTCTATGTACGCCGGCGCATTCGTATACTTTGCCCCCCTGATGCTGTTCTTCGCGATCGCTCTCTTCAGACTCTATCCGTCGCTCTCGAAGGGCTGGAAACTTTTCGTGATCGTCATGCAGACAACCTTCACGATCGTGGCGGTGCTGTCAGGCTTTGGGGCCACGACGGTAATGGCCTTCCTCGCAATCATCCTGCTCGCGATCTACGCACCGGTGAAGACCGTGGGGTGGAGGCTCTATTACCTCGGCGTCAGCAGCGCCATCTATGCGGTTTTCGAATTCTTCCGCCGCGGCCTCCTTGCCGAGGGTGGAAAAGGGGCGGCAGGCCAGGCGTTTGCCAAGTTCTCCCAACTTTTCTCCAGCATCTTTTGGGGCTTCGCGGGAGAGGATGTGGCCTCATCGCTCGAAGTAGCGTCCAGCAGCCGCGTGAGCCTGCTCGTAACGTCCTTTAAGACGTTTCTACAGAATCCGGTGATGGGCCATGGATTCTCTGGCGTCGGTGACCTGGCCGTCGGAGGCCACAGTTTCCTTTTCGACACGGCCGCAACCTTCGGCCTTGCGGGACTCTTGCCAATCCTCGCATTCTTCACGCTAATTTTATTCTCACTCTGGCGGGCCCGAACGGCGGCAGGCGCCTCATGGCCGCCATCAAGTTCGACGATTTTCTTGTTCACGTTGTTGGCCGGCCTAGTGATGAACCCATTGTTTCTTAACCTGCTGAGCCTATCGTACTTTTTGTTTCTCCTGCTCGGCTTTGCGATCGCGGATGCAGACGCAGCGGCCCTTACCAGCCCGCTCGCTGCGGCGAGCCCCCGCCGAGCCCTGCACCGGGCCTTCTTCTCCGCCAACGAGCCTAGCGCACCGCGATGATGTCGAGATACGCATTTGGATTCGTCGCGTTGTCGTCGGCAAACCGCCTCAGATATGTACACGCCTCAGCCACAGGTATGGGTGGAGTCGGGGCGTCTTCTTCCTGCTGGCCGAGTTGCACTCGCGTAAAATGAGCCTGCAGCAGACCGAGAATCTTTTGGGGGTCGGACTGCATTCTCGCCATGCAGTATGGGGAATATTCGACGATCACCAGCCCCGCGCCGCCAAGCACCCGCCGGCCGCCCTCGAACACGAAAGGCTCCGCCCCCTGCACGTCGATTTTCACGGCGAGCCTTCCGTCAAGACACGCATATGCGGGGTCGATCTCTCCGATGATGTCGTCCAACGGTCGGGCGGCCACGGTCACGGTGTTGCGCCGATCCTCACCCTGCAGAGCGACCTTTTCCGCCCCAACTCGAATCCGATGGTCGCCGAGG
>CAISIP010000450.1 GCA_903885415.1 uncultured beta proteobacterium | reverse complement strand
GGCCGCGCCCCAAGCCACTGCTTTCCAGGAGCCATTGACGATGGCCCCGTCGATGATCGCCTGGTCGCCCCCCTTCCACAGCGCCGTGCCGAGCGCCCGCGCGCCGCGCGCCAGAATGTTTTCGTTGAACCAGTCAAGGTAATACTTGTTCTCCAGCAGGGCGTACAGGGGTTCGACGCGCGCCTTGATGGCCCCAGGCAGCGCCAGGTTCACCAGGTACAGGTACCAGGCGCAGGCCACGCCCGCCAAGGCGAGCCAGAAAGGCGCCGTACCCAGCGCGTGCCAGGCCATCTGCAGCGGACCGTGGAATGCATGCGCAAGTTCGGCCATCGCGTGGTGGGCCCCTGCGTCGACGACCAGCGCATCGCTGAAGAAGGCGCCAAACAGCATCGGCTCGATGCTCACAAAGCCAATCACGACCGAAGGAATGGCGAGTAGCACCAGCGGCAGCGTGACGACCCAGGGTGACTCGTGCGGATGCGTCGCGACATGGTGCGCGTGGCCGTCCACCGGGTGGTGTGCGTCCGGGTTCTGCCCAAAACGCTCATTGCCGTGAAAGACCAGAAAATACATCCGGAAGGAGTAGAAGGCGGTGACGAAAACGCCCGCAAGAACTGCGAAGGAGGCGAAGCCCGCAGCGGGAAGATGGCTGGCCTGCACCGCCTCGATGATGCTGTCCTTGGAATAGAAACCGGCGAACGGCGGCGTTCCGATCAGCGCCAGCGATCCCATCAGTGCGGTGATCCAGGTGATCGGCATGTACTTGCGCAGCCCCCCCATCCAGCGTATGTCCTGGTTATGGTGAACGCCCATGATCACCGACCCTGCGGCGAGGAACAGCAGCGCCTTGAAGAAAGCGTGCGTCATCAGATGAAACACCGCCACCGAATAGGCCGATGCGCCCAGCGCGACGGTCATGTAGCCGAGCTGCGACAGCGTGGAATAGGCGACAACGCGTTTGATGTCGTTTTGGATGATGCCCAGAAAGCCCATGAACAGCGCGGTGATGGCACCGACGGCCATGACCAGGTTGAGCGCCGTGTCCGACAGTTCGAACAGCGGCGACATGCGCGCGACCATGAATATGCCGGCCGTGACCATGGTCGCTGCATGGATCAGCGCGGAAATCGGTGTCGGGCCTTCCATCGAGTCGGGCAGCCAGACATGCAGCGGGAACTGCGCACTCTTGCCCATCGCGCCGATAAACAGGCATATGCAGACCACGGTGATCAGCATCCAGTCGGTTCCGGGAAAGCCGAGCTTTGCGAGCTCGCTGGACTTGGCGAACACCTCGGCGTAGTTCAGCGTACCGCCGTAGGCCAGCAGCAGACCGATGCCCAGGATGAAGCCGAAATCTCCGACCCGGTTGACCAGGAAGGCCTTCATGTTGGCAAAAATCGCACTCGGCTTGTTGAACCAAAAGCCGATCAGGAGATACGAAACCAGGCCGACCGCCTCCCAGCCGAAGAACAGTTGCAGCAAGTTGTTGCTCATCACGAGCATCAGCATCGAGAAGGTGAACAGCGATATGTAGGCGAAAAAGCGGTTGTAGCCCTCGTCATCGCGCATGTAGCCGATGGTGTAGATGTGAACCATCAGCGACACGAAGCTGACCACGCACATCATCATCGCCGTGAGCCCGTCAACCAGGAAACCGACTTCCATTTTCAGGCCGCCTACCACCATCCAGGTGTAGATGGTCTCGTTAAAGCGTGCACCTTCCATCGCGACGCTCCACAGCGTCGTCGCCGACAGGACGAAGGACAGCAGTACGCCGGCGATGGTCAGCGTGTGGCTCACGCGCCGGCCGAGCACATTGCCGCCAAGCGCCGTTCCCAGCACGCCGGCGGCCACGGCGCCGACCAGCGGCGCCAGCGCGACGCTCAGCAGACTGGCAGCAGAAAGGGTTTGGCTCATCGTGTTGTTCAGCCCTTCAGCGTGTTGAGTTCGTCGACGTTGATGCTGGACTTGTTACGGAACAACTGGACCAGTATCGCCAGACCGATCGCCGACTCGGCGGCGGCGACCGTGAGAATGAAGAAGACAAATATCTGGCCGCGCATGTCGCCAAGGTAGTAGGAAAAGGCGACAAAGTTCATGTTCACCGCCAGCAGCATCAGCTCGATCGCCATCAGCAGGATGATCAGATTCTTGCGGTTGAGGAAGATGCCGATGACCGATAGCGCGAACAGCATCGCGCCGAGCGTCAGGAAATGACCAAGCGTCAGCGTCATGCTTTTTTCTCCGTGGCGCCGGCTGCATCTTCGGTTGGCAGCGGCTTCGCCGGCAGGGTCGCTTCAAGTTTGAGCAGTGTCAGCCGGTCGCTGGCGCGCGCGCGCAACTGCTCTGCGGCGCCCATGTGCTTGCTGTCCTTGCGCCCGCGCAGCGTGAGCGCGATGGCCGCGATGATCGCCACCAGCAGGATCACCGCCGCTATCTGCACCGGAAAGATATAGGAAGAATAGAGCAGCTGGCCGAGCTCGCGGGTATTGGACAGTTGCACGCCCGACTGCGCCGCAGCCACCGTCGACATCGGCTCCTGGCTGACCCGAAATCCGCCCATCAGCACCGCTGCCATCTCAAGCGCCACCATCGTGCCAATCGCGCCTGCCAGCGGAAAATGCCGCCAGAACCCCTCGCGCACGCTGTCAATGTTGATGTCAAGCATCATCACGACGAACAGAAAAAGCACCATCACCGCGCCCACGTAGACCAGCACCAGCGCAATCGCCAGGAACTCCGCCTTGAGCAGCATCCAGATCATCGCCGCCTGGAAGAAAGTCAGCACCAGGAACAGCGCCGCGTGCACCGGGTTGCGCGCCGTGACAACGCGAAACGCCGCAAACAGCATCAGCGCCGAAAAAACATAAAAAAGACCGGCTTTGATTTCCATGGCTCGCTTTTCCTGGGGATCGCCTAACGGTACTTGGCGTCCTGCGCCCTGCGCGACGCTATTTCGCCCTCGTAGCGGTCGCCCACCGCCAGCAGCATGTCCTTGGTGAAGTACAGGTCGCCGCGCTTTTCGCCGTGGTACTCGAAGATGTGGGTTTCAACGATCGAGTCAACCGGGCAACTCTCCTCGCAGAATCCGCAGAAAATGCACTTGGTCAGGTCAATGTCGTAGCGGGTGGTACGCCGCGATCCATCGTCGCGGACTTCGGACTCGATGGTGATCGCCAACGCCGGGCAGACGGCCTCGCACAGCTTGCACGCAATGCAGCGCTCCTCGCCGTTGTCGTAACGGCGCAGCGCGTGCAGGCCGCGAAAACGTGGACTCGCGGGTGTTTTTTCTTCCGGGAACTGGACCGTGATTTTGCGCCGGAACATATAACGGCCGGTGACGGCCATGCCCTTGAAAAGCTCCAGCAACATAAAGCTCGACAGGAAGTCTCGCAGCGAAAAAACAGCAGCGCCGACCGATGCGGTGCGGGGTGTGGCGATAGAGGACATCGAGAACTCCTTACTTCCAGATGTTGAGCGAGGTCTGCATCCAGGCGCCGACCACCACCAGCCAGACCAGCGTGACGGGAATGAATATTTTCCAGCCCAGGCGCATGATCTGGTCGTAGCGGTAGCGCGGAAAGGTCGCTCGCACCCACAGGAACATGGTCACCACTACAAAGGTCTTGAGCGCCAGCCAGATCCACCCCGGTATCCAGTCGAGCAGCGCCAGCGGCGACAGCCAGCCGCCGAGGAACATGACGACGCACAGGGTCGACACCAGTAGCATGTTGGCGTACTCGGCCAGGAAGAACATCGCGAAGGACATTCCCGAATACTCGACCATGTGACCGGCGACGATTTCCGACTCGCCTTCGACGACGTCAAAGGGATGGCGGTTGGTCTCTGCCAGGCCGGCGATGAAATAGACGATGAAGATGGGAAACAGCGGCAGCCAGTTCCACGACAGGAAGCCGAAGCCCTGGTCTGCGAGGATTCCGCGACCCTGCCCCATCACGATGTCGGTCATGTTCATGCTGGCCGACACCATCAGCACCACCACCAGGCAAAAGCCCATGGCGATCTCGTAGCTGACCATCTGGGCCGAGGCGCGCAGCGCGCCGAGAAAAGCGTACTTGGAGTTAGACGCCCAGCCGGCGATGATCACGCCATAGACTTCCAGCGAGGTAATGGCCATCAGGAACAGCAATCCGGCGTTAACATTGGCGAGCACCACGTCGGGGCCAAAAGGCACCACGGCCCAGGCCGCGAGTGCCGGCATGATGGTCATGATCGGCCCGAGCAGGAAAAGGCCCTTGCTCGCCGCCGAGGGAACAATGATCTCCTTGGTGAGCAGCTTGAGGGCATCGGCAATGGGCGTCAAGAGGCCCATCGGCCCGACCCGGTTCGGGCCGTTGCGCAGTTGGGTGAAAGCGATCGCTTTGCGTTCCCACAGCGTGAGGTAGGCGACGCATCCCATCAGCGGCGCCAGCACGGCGACGATCTTGATCAGCGTCCACAGCACCGGCCAGACCAGCGCGCCCCACCAAGGGGCCGCGATCAGGAACAGGCCGCCGGCGTAAAGATCGTCGATCATGCCAACGCCTCCCGCTCGGCGTGCTGGCGCTCGCCGCTGTGGCCCGCACGCGCGTCGGCCGTCAACTGCAGCGACTCGGCGCGGCGCACGATGGAGTCGAGTTGGTAAATCGACGCGACCACCGGAGCCATCGGTGCTGGCGACATGTCAATCGCGCCGGCGCACTGGTTACCAAGCCGATCCGGCGCGACCGCCGGATCACCTGCTGCAGCGCTGAAACCGGCTTGGGCGAGCACTTCAAGCGAGGACTCGAACGCAAAGCCCGGCAGGCCGAGCAGGTTGGCCAGTACCCGCAGCACCTTCCAAGCCGGGCGCGCTTCGCCTGCGGGCTTGACGACGGCGTGAAATCCCTGGAGCCGGCCCTCGGTGTTGACAAAGCTGCCCGACGTTTCGCTAAATGGGGCGATCGGCAACAGCACATCGCTGAATTCCATGTTGGCTTTGAAGGGGCTCAGCGTCACGACCATCGCGCAGCGGCCCAGCGCAAGGGCGCCTGCAGCGGCCGGCGCCGAGTCGAAAACCGGCTCGGTGTTGAGCAACAAGGCCGCCTTGAGCCCGCCAGAGAGCATCTGCCCGGCGTGCAAGCCGCCCGGGCCCGGCATCGCGCCGGCCAGCTGCGCGCCGACCGTATTAGCTGCCTCGCCCAGATAGCCCACGCTGGCGCCGGTCTGCGCGCCAATCCAGTTCGCCAACGCCAGCAGGCTGGACCCGCGGCCATGGTGCGCTGCCGCATTGCCCAGCAGTATCGCCTTGCGTTCGCCGCCGAGCAGCGAACGCGCAATGGCCTGGGCCTGCGCGCTGGGCTCGGCTGGTACCGGCGCCGCGACTCCTTTTTCAGCCGCGACCGCGGCGGCGATCCCGGCCAGCGCCTGCGCCCAGACCACCGAGTCCGCAAGCATGGTGTTCGCCACCGGCATCGCCCAATCGTCTTGCTGCGCATTGACGACGCTGAGCCTGCAGCCGCTGCGAACCGCCTCGCGCAGGCGCAGCGCAAGAAGCGGGTGGTCCTTGCGCAGATTGGAGCCGACGACCAGCACCCGCTGCAGGTGCGACAGCGACGCGATCGAGGTTCCAAGGTAGCGCGCCGCAGTTGCCTCCGGAAATTCCGCGTGGCGCAGCCGGTAATCGATGTTCTCGCTGCCCAAAGCGCGTATCAGCGCACCGGCCAGGTAGAGCTCCTCGAGCGTACTGTGCGGGCTGACCAGCGCGCCGATGGTGTCCGCGCCATGGTCGGTCCTGATCTGCTTGAGTCCGTTGGCCACATACTCCAGCGCCAGCGGCCACTCGACTTCGGACCAGGCGCCGCCCTGCTTGATCATCGGCTTGTGCAGGCGTTGCGCTCCGTTGAGCGCTTCGTAGGAGAAGCGGTCTCGGTCGGCGATCCAGCACTCGTTGACCTCCTCGTTTTCCAGCGGAACGACGCGCATCACCCGGTTATTTTTGACCTGCATGATCAGATTCGCTCCGGTCGAATCGTGCGGGCTGACCGACTTGCGCCGCGACAGCTCCCAAGTGCGCGCGCTGTAACGAAAGGGCTTGCTCGTCAGTGCGCCGACCGGACAGATGTCGATCATGTTGCCCGACAGCTCCGAGTCGACCGACTGGCCCAGAAAACTTTCGATCTCGGCGTGCTCGCCGCGGTGCGACATGCCGAGTTCCATGACGCCGGCCACCTCCTGGCCAAAGCGCACGCAGCGGGTGCAATGGATGCACCGGCTCATCTCCTGCATCGAAATCAGCGGGCCGACCTCCTTGTGGAAGACGACACGTTTTTCCTCTTCATAGCGCGAGCTTGAGCCGCCATAGCCGACCGCGAGGTCCTGCAGTTGGCATTCGCCCCCCTGGTCGCAGATCGGGCAGTCGAGCGGATGGTTGATGAGCAGGAACTCCATCACCGATTGCTGCGCCTTGATCGCCTTGTCGCTCTTCGTGCGGACGACCATCCCCTGCGTGACCGGCGTCGCGCATGCGGGCATGGGCTTTGGCATTTTCTCAACGTCGACCAGACACATCC
>CAISIP010000449.1 GCA_903885415.1 uncultured beta proteobacterium | reverse complement strand
CATCGCGACGGCATCGTTGTACAAGATCTTGTAGGTGATGTTCACGCCGGCGACAATGCTCTGTCGCACGGCCATCATGCCGCTGTGGAAATAGGTTCCATCGCCGATGTTGGCGAATATGTGCTGGTCTGTACTGAAGGGCTGCTGACCGACCCAGGGAACGCCCTCGCCGCCCATCTGGGTGAAGCCCACGGTACTGCGGTCCATCCAGGTCGCCATGAAGTGGCAACCGATACCGGCGGTCGCGCGCGAGCCTTCTGGCACCTTGGTGCTGGTGTTGTGCGGGCAACCCGAGCAGAACCACGGCGCACGTTCGATGCCCTTGAGGCTTCCAAGTTCAAGTACCTGCACCGCGCTTTCTTTGGCCTGCAGAACCGCCAGGTGCGCGTCGATGCGCGCGAGCATGACGCTGTCGACGCCCATTTTCTTGACCCGCTGCGCAATGGCGCGCGCGATGATCGCCGGCGTCAGGTCGGCACTGGCGCGCAGCAGCGTGTTGCCAGCCGGGTTCGGGACCGACCATTCGCCGCCCGAGTAGTCCCCCTCCATCTCGTTGAACTTGCCGTAAATATTCGGCCGCACGTCGGCGCGCCAGTTGTAGAGCTCCTCCTTGAGTTGGTATTCGATGACCTGGCGCTTTTCCTCGACCACCAGGATTTCCTGCAGCCCGGCGGCGAACCCGCGCGTCAACTGTGCCTCCAGCGGCCAGACGACGCCGACCTTGTGCAGCCGAATGCCCAACTGGCGGCAGCTCGCGTCGTCCAGCCCCAGATCGCACAGCGCCTGGCGCGTGTCGTTATAGGCCTTGCCACTGGCGATGATGCCAAAGCGATCGTTAGGGCCTTCGATTGCGTTGTAGTTCAGGCGGTTGGCGCGGATATAGGCCAGCGCCGCGTACCACTTGGTGTCGAACAACCGCGCCTCCTGATCCAGCGCATGGTCCGGCCAGCGTATGTGAACGCCTGCGGCTGGCATCACAAAGTCGGTCGGCATGCGGGACTGGACCCGCTCAGGGTCGATCGTCGCGGTGGCGCTCGACTCGACAATCTCCTGAATCGTCTTCATCGCGGCCCACACGCCCGAGAAGCGGCTCATCGCGAAGGCATGGACTCCGAGGTCGAGAATCTCCTGCACGCTCGCGGGAAAGAAGACCGGCAGTCCACAGGCCTTAAAGATATGGTCGCTCTGGTGGGCAGCGGTCGAGCTCTTGGCCACATGGTCGTCGCCGGCGACGGCGATCACACCGCCCCAAGCCGTCGTGCCCGCCATATTCGCGTGCTTGAAGACATCCGAGCAGCGGTCCACTCCCGGACCTTTGCCGTACCAGATGCCGAAAACGCCGTCAAACCGGTTGGTTCCCGCTGGCGCGAAGCCGAGTTGCTGGGTTCCCCACAGCGCGGTCGCCGCCAGCTCCTCGTTGACGCCGGGCTGGAAAACAATGTTCTGGGACTTGAGGTACTGGGCCGCCTTGACCAAAGACTGGTCGTAGCCACCCAGCGGAGAGCCGCGGTAACCGCTGATGAAACCCGCCGTATTCTTGCCGGCCAGGGCGTCGCGCTGGCGCTGCAGCATCGGTAGCTTCACCAGCGCCTGGACGCCGCTCATGAAGGCGCGTCCATGGTCGAGCGAGTACTTGTCATCGAGCGTGACGCTCTCGAGCGCTTTGCGGATGTGTTCGGGCAGGGGCGCGTTCATGGTGATCGGATCTCCGTGGTTCCTTGCGGACCGCTGGCTGCGCGGGCTGATGCGTGCAGGCTTGGCTTCGGCCGCCGCCCACTATCGGCTCAAAGTGTAGGTCCGATGGGGCGCACAGCCAAGTGGGCCGGTGCCCATGACACGCGGGCGATGCCAGGTTTTCATCACGCGCACCACGACGGACTCCATCGGAGCCCCTATTTTGGCCAAAGTGCCCACAGCTGCAGCGGTTGCTTGAGGCGTCCGGCGAGCTCGCCGGCCTGCGTACCCCAGCCAGTGAAGTAGTCGGCTCGCACTGCGCCGGTGATGGCGCTGCCGGTGTCTTGCGCCAGCACCAGGCGCTGCAGCGCGATCGCGGGGCCCTTCGACACCATCCACACCGGCGTTCCGTAGGGGATGCTGTCGCGGTCGACTGCGATCGACCGGCCCGGGGTCAGCGCGACGCCCTGCGCTCCGCGCGGGCCGATGCCTGCGTCGAGTTCGGACAGGGGTTCCTCGCGGAAGAATACGGTGCGCGGATTGCTCCACAGCATCTCGTTGACCCGGTGCGGGTTTTGTGCCGCCCACGCCTTGATCGCAGGCCAGGACGCGTCGCGGACCAGCCCTTGGTCGATCAGCCAGCGGCCGACGCTGGCGTAAGGCTGATCATTGGTCGCCGCATAGGCCAGCCGCACGGTGCGCTGCGAGCCGTCGGGCTCGGCCATGCGCAGCCGTCCCGAACCCTGTATCTGAAGCACCAGCGCGTCGATCGGGTCGGCCAGCCAGGCAATCTCCAGACCGCGCAGTGCGTCACGGGCCTCGGGCAGGCTATCCATTTCCTGGCGCGTGAACCAGGGTTTGCGCGCGGCCAGTCCGGCGGGCGCCCGGTACAACGGCACCTGATAGCCGTCAAGCGGCACGCGCGATGCCTGCATGACCGGCTCAAAATAGCCGGTCAGCAGTCCTTCTCCCGGCCCCCCATGGGGCTCAACCCGGTACGGCTGCAGGCGCCGCAGCATCCATTCGCGCTGCTCAGCCTCGCTCGCCAGACTCAGTTCGCGCACTTCCGGGCACAGGCGTGCGAACGCGGTGCTGGGTCGCTCGCAGCTTCTGATCCAGGCAGCCCAGGCCTCGTCCAGTGCGTCTTCGCCGAAGCCCGGCAGGTCGGCCCAGGCTACCGCTATCCAGCGGCTCTTGGCCTGCCGCGGCGGCGCCGCCATGGCGGCTTCCGGCGCGCCGCTCGGCGCCATGCGGCTGGCAGGCGCAGTCTCTGGAGTGGTCGCCGGCTCGGCCGCGGGCCGCTGTGCTACCGCGCAGCCAAGCATCGTTCCTACAATCAATGCGGCGCACGCCGTCTGAACGGCGCGACATAGGAGGCTATTCATGGGTCTAATTTTCCTCGAGGCCTTGGGAGCCGGGGTGCTGCTGGTGCTGATCGTCTGGTGGACGATGTTCTCGGGCCGCGATCGTGGCGAGCTGCCGGGTGCGCAACCGCCCCCGCCGACGGACGGGGTCCATACCGACGCCGAAACACGCGAATGACCCATCGCTCCTGCATCAGCTTGGCTGAGCGCGACCGCCGATGTCACGCCCACCTTGTCAGGCATCCTGGAGCGATGCAGATCCACCGCGCGCGCGTCTGCGCCGCAGCGGCTGCGCAGACTGCCCGATCGCCGGCTCTATCTGATCGGCGGTCGCCGGGCAGCGATCAGCCGGGCCGGTCCTCACAGAACGCGATGCGCGAGCGCGGGCAACTGCTGGCGCAATTCGCGCAGCCGATCCATATCCATATCGACGATATCCGCGCCCTGGCCCTTGACGCGCCGGCTTAGTACGGTCCCCCACGGGTCGACCTGCAACGAATGTCCCCAGGTGCGCCGTCCGTTTTCGTGCAGCCCCCCCTGCGCCGGCGCCAAAACATAGGCCAGGT
>CAISIP010000448.1 GCA_903885415.1 uncultured beta proteobacterium | reverse complement strand
TTCCTGCGTTCAGCCGTAGTGGCAGATGTAGTGGTAGGGCTCGGTGACGCGGATATCGAACGGGGTGTTCGCGCCGACGCTGAAGCTTTCGCCTGCCGACGACCTGATCCACGGCGCGCTTGCGGCCAGTCGGTACTCGCAGTAGCCCGCGACGCACTCCATGATTTCTGGCGCGGCGGTGCCGAATGTGAGTGTCGATGGCAGCACCACGCCGACCGATTTCTTACGGCCGTCGGGGTAAGTGATTGTGTGGCTGATGCACTTGCCGTCAAAGTAAACACTGGCCTTGGTGGCGACGGATACGCCGTCGATGTGTTCAGTAGTCATGGCTTGATTTTAAGATACCGGCCCTTGGGTCGCGGTGGGGACTTGCCTGGCCGCGCGCAGCCGCTGCGCCCAAGCTTCGGCCTGGAAGCCGACGCTGAACCGCGGGCCGTCGCCGTCGCCCCAGTCGACGACCGGGCGCCTGATGGCGCTCGGATGGGCCCGCAACAGCGACATGGCGCTGTTCGCGTCGACTGCGCTGGCGCGGACAGCCTCGTCCAACTTGCGCCAGGTGCTGCCCTGTCGGTTGATCAGCGCTTCCCAGCCCAGTACCTGAGCCCAGCGGTCCCACTGCTGCGGCAACACACCATGCAGCTTGAAGTCGTGGAACTGGTGCGCGACCCCATGCTCTGTCAAGTACTGGCGCGCTTTTTTGACGGTGTCGCAGTTGCGGATGCCGTACAGGGTGATCTGGCTTTCATGCATGCGTGCCATCATGCCTGATTCGGTGTACGCGACAATCATGGCCAGCATGAAAACCCTCAGCGAATGGCTCTCGCACTGCGAGCAACTGCACCCCAAGAACATCGACATGGGGCTGGAGCGGGTACGCCTTGTCGCCGAACGCATGGAGCTGCGGTTGAGCTGCCCAGTGATTACCGTGGCCGGAACCAACGGGAAAGGTTCCACCTGCGCGATGCTGGAGGCGATCCTGGCCGAGTCGGGTTACCGCACTGGCGTCTATAGCTCGCCGCATTTGGTGCATTTTGAGGAGCGCCTGCGCCTGCTGCGCAAGCCGGTGGACACCACTGCGCTGGTGCAGGCCTTCGAGCGCGTCGAGCGTGCCCGCTGCGATCCGGGCGCCGAGGTGTCGCTGAGCTACTTTGAGTTTTCCACACTGGCCATGCTCGACCTGATGGCGCGCGCGGGCTTGGATGTGGCGATCTTGGAGGTGGGCCTGGGCGGCCGGCTCGACGCCGTCAACATCATCGACCCCGACTGCGCGGTGATCACCAGCATCGACCTCGACCATATGGAGTTTCTGGGCCCTGACCGCGAAAGCATTGGTCGCGAGAAGGCCGGCATCATGCGTGCCGGCAGGCCGGTGGTGGTGAGCGATCCCGTGGCGCCGCAAAGCGTTCTGGACGCCGCGCACGCGCTGGGCGCCGATCTCTGGCGCCTAGGCGTGGACTTTAATTTTTCCGGCGACCAGCAGCAGTGGGCTTGGGCCGGACGCGGCAGGCGCTACGCCGGGCTGGCCTACCCAGCGCTGCGCGGCGCCAACCAGCTGATCAACGCCAGCGGGGTGCTGGCCGCGCTCAGTGCGCTGCGCGAGCGGCTGCCGGTGAGCGCGCAGGCGGTGCGCAGCGGGCTGGCGATGGTCGAACTGCCGGGGCGCTTTCAGATGGTTCCTGGGCAGCCCGCGCTGGTGCTCGATGTTGCGCACAACCCGCACTCGGCAGGCGCGCTGGCGGCAAACCTGGACGCGATGGGGTTCTTTCCGGCCACGCACGCGGTTTTTGGCGCCATGGCCGACAAGGACCTGGCGCTGATGCTGCAGCGGCTGAACCCGATCATCGACCGCTGGTATTTCTGCGATCTGCCGACGCCCCGGGCCCAGTCGGCTGAGCGGCTGGCTGCGCAATGGAGCGCCATCAATACCCGCAAGGACGCGAGCGCGCGGGTGTTCGCCGACCCTATGCAGGCGCTGCAGGCCGCCGCCGCCGCGGCAGCCCCGGCTGATAGAATCGTTGTCTTCGGTTCGTTCTACACCGTGGGTGGCGTTTTGAAGGACGGCGTACCGCGCTTGGCCGCCAAACAGCTGAATCCCTGAACCCCACCTTCCATGGCATTTTTCCAGTTTCGCAAGGGTCGTGAAGAGCCTGCAGCGCCGCCAGAACCGGCGCAGTCGGTAGAGACCATGCGACGCCGCGCGCTGCACAGACTGATCGGCGCGGCGCTGCTGGTTCTGGCGGCGGTGATTGGTCTGCCGCTGGTGTTCGACAACCAGCCCCGGCCCATTGCGCTCGACCTTCCGATCGAAATCGCCGACAAGGCCAAAGTGGCGCCACTCAAAGCCCCGCCGGCGTCGGCCGCCGCCGTCCTAGTTGCCACCGACGAACCGGCATCTGCGCCCACGGCGCAGGCGGCGCCGGCAGAGGAAATGATGCCGCCTGAGAAGCCCGCCGCCGTTTCACCCGAGGCTGTGCCGCAGGGGAGCAGCGCGCCCAAACCGCAGGCCATGATCGAAGAAATTGCGCCGCCGTCCAAAGCCGCTTCTTCCGAAGTCCGTTTCGTGGTTCAGGTTGGCGCCTTCGCCGAGGCGGAAAAGGTCCGGGAGGTCAGGCGCTCGGTGGAGTCCACCGGACTGCGAACCTACACCCAGGTGGTCGAGACCAAGGAGGGCAGCCGCACGCGTGTGCGCGTCGGGCCATTCGCCGACCGGGCACAGGCGCAGGCGGCGGCCGAAAAGATCCGCAAGCAGGGCTTGGGCGCGACCATCCTCACGCTGTAGCGCCGCGCAAACATGGCCACGCTGGACTGGGTATTTCTAGGTGTACTGCTGCTGTCGATGCTGATTGGCGCCTGGCGCGGATTGGTGTACGAGGTACTGGCGCTGGCGAACTGGGTCGCCGCCTTTGTGCTGGCGCAATGGCTCGCGCCCGACATGGCCCAGCGCCTGCCGATGGAGGGCGCGTCCGAGTTGATCCGCTACGGCGCGGCCTTTGTGCTGGTGTTCGTCGTCGCGATCTTCGCCGGTTCGGTGCTGACCTGGCTTGCCAGCAGGCTGTTTCAGGCGGTGGGCCTGCGGCCCGCCGACCGTGCGCTCGGCGCAGTATTTGGCCTGATGCGCGGCGCGGTGGTGCTGCTTGCCGCCGCGGTGCTGGTGGCGATGACGCCGTTTCAGTCGGCCCTGTGGTGGACCGAGTCGGCAGCGGCGGCGATGGCGACGGCGACGGTGAAGGGTCTCAAGCCGGTGCTGCCGCATGAGTTTGGAAAATACCTGCCCTGAGCGGGCCGGGTCGGCCGCGGCGCCAGCGCCGCGAAGGGCTCGCAACTGGACGGAACTATGTGTGGAATTGTTGGCGTCGTCAGCGACGTACCGGTCAACCAGCTGATCTATGACGCGCTGCTGCTGCTGCAGCATCGCGGCCAGGACGCCGCGGGAATCGTCACCCAGCATGAGCGCAAGTTCTTCATGCACAAGGCCAAGGGGCTGGTGCGCGACGTATTTCGCACCCGCAACATGCGTGCGCTGCAGGGCAACTGCGGGCTCGGACAGGTGCGCTACCCCACCGCCGGAAATGCCTACAGCGAGGAGGAGGCGCAGCCTTTTTACGTCAATGCACCCTTCGGGATCGTGCTGGTGCACAACGGCAACCTGACCAACGCGCAGGCGCTCAAGGCCGAGTTGTTCACCACCGACCACCGCCACATCAACACCGAGAGTGACTCCGAAGTGCTGCTCAACGTGCTGGCCCATGAGATTGAGAAAACCACCCGTGGCATGCCGCTGCAGCCGAAGCATCTGTTCGATGCGGTACGCAATGTGCACCGGCGTGTTCGAGGTTCGTACGCCGTCATCGCGCTGATCGCGGGCCACGGTGTGCTGGCTTTTCGCGATCCTTTCGGCATCCGGCCGCTGTGCCTGGGTCGGGGTGCAGGCGCGACGGTCGTCGCCAGCGAGTCGGTCGCGCTTGAGGGAACCTCGCACCGTCTGCTGCGCAACATTGACCCGGGAGAAGCGGTATTTATCGACCTGCAGGGAACCATTCACAGCGAGCCGTGCGCTGAAAAAACGGCGCTGATGCCGTGCATCTTCGAGTTCGTTTACCTGGCGCGGCCCGACTCGGTAATGGACGGCATATCGGTCTATCAGGCCCGGCTGAACCTGGGCGAGACGCTGGCCAAGCGGGTGATCTCGACGGTCCCGCCGAGTGAGATCGACGTGGTGATTCCGATCCCGGAACCCAGCCGTCCCAGCGCAGCGCAGTTGGCCCAGTTGCTGGGCCTTCCCTACCGCGAAGGTTTTGTGAAGAACCGCTATGTGGGGCGTACCTTCATCATGCCCGGGCACGCGGTGCGCAAAAAGTCGGTACGCCAGAAACTCAACGTGATCGCCAGCGAGTTCAAGGGCCGCAACGTGTTGCTGGTCGACGACTCCATCGTGCGCGGCACCACCAGCCGCGAGATCGTACAGATGGCGCGCGACGCCGGGGCACGCAGGGTCTACCTGGCCAGCGCCGCGCCCCCGGTGCGCTACCCCAATGTGTACGGCATCGACATGCCGACCAGCGACGAGTTGGTGGCGCACGGCAGGACGGTGGCCGAGATACAGCAGATCATCGGTTGCGACGCGTTGATCTACCAGGAGGTCGACGGCATGAAGCGGGCCATCGGCAGCCTGAATCCGGCGCTCGACGGTTTCGAC
This sequence comes from uncultured beta proteobacterium, assembly GCA_903885415.1. Taxonomy (GTDB): domain Bacteria; phylum Pseudomonadota; class Gammaproteobacteria; order Burkholderiales; family Burkholderiaceae_C; genus CAISIP01. The sequence continues at coordinate 61 of CAISIP010000448.1, read as the reverse complement.
GCTTCCTGCTTCGACGGCGTTTATGTGACCGGCGATATTGGCGCCGATGACATTGAACGCA
>CAISIP010000447.1 GCA_903885415.1 uncultured beta proteobacterium | reverse complement strand
TCAGGACCGCCGATGTGGTCGGGCTCGACACACTCGCGCATGTGATGAAGACTCTGCAGGACAACCTGAGCCTGGAGTCCGACCCTTTCTACGACAGCTTCAAGACGCCGGCGGTACTTTCCAGCCTGATTGCCAGGGGCCAGCTGGGGCAAAAGTCGGGCGCGGGTTTCTATAAAAAGGACGGTCGCGACATCCTGCGCTTTGACCTGGCTAGCGAGCGCTATGTTCCCGCAGGCGCCAAGTCCAACGAGGTGGTCGCGCGCATGCTCAAAAAACCGGCGCTCGAGCGGCTGCAATTGCTGCGCGGCGCGCAGGGCGCAGAGCCGCGCTTTCTGTGGGCCATCCTGCGCGACCAGTTGCACTATGCCGCGGTGCATCTGCACACGGTGGCCGAGACTGCGCGTGACGTCGATCTGGCCATGCGCTGGGGCTTTGGCGTCAAGCAGGGGCCTTTCGAAATGTGGCAGGAGGCCGGCTGGCTGCAAGTGGCAACGATGATTCGCGACGACATCGACGCCGGCCGCGCGCTATGCAAGGCGCCGCTGCCGGACTGGGTTTTCAGGGGCCCGGTGGCGGAGGCAGGAGGCGTGCACACCGCGCAAGGCTCCTGGAGCGCTTCGGCGCAGCGCTTCGTCGCGCGGCGCACGCTGCCGGTGTACGCGCGCCAGCATTTTCGCGAGGATGTTCTGGGCGCTGGCGCGCCGGACGCGCGCAGCGCTGGCCGGACGTTGTTCGAGGACGGCGCGATTCGGCTGTGGACGATCGACGATGCGGTGGTCATTGCCAGCATCAAGACCAAGATGCACGCGATCAGCCCGGACGTCGCCGAGGGGCTGGTGCGGGGGCTCGACATCGCTGAGCAGGACTATGAAGGTCTGGTGATATGGTCACCCGACGACATGTTCTCGGTGGGTGCCGACTTGCAGGCGATGCTGCCGGCCTTCGTGATTGCCGGCATTTCGGCCATAGAGGGCGCGGAGAAGGAACTGCAAGACGCGATGCTGCGACTGCGCTACGCAAGCGTTCCGGTGGTATCGGCTATCCGCGGTCTGGCGCTGGGCGGCGGTTGCGAACTCGCGCTGTATAGCGCCCGGCGCGTGGCGGCGATGGAAAGCTATATCGGACTGGTCGAGGTCGGCGTTGGCCTGGTTCCAGGGGCCGGTGGGCTGACCTATATCGCGCGCCGGGCTGCCGAGAGCGCAGGTGCCAGCACCCACAAGGACCTGATGCCCTTCCTGACCGAGTCGTTCACCGCGGCCGCGATGGCCAGGGTCGGCACCGGCGCGATTGATTCGCGCCGGCTGGGCTATCTGCTCGACAGCGACCTGATCGTGGCTAACAAGGACGAGTTGCTGTTTGTTGCCATCGGGCAGGCGCGTGCGATGGCCAGCGCCGGCTACCGACCACCGCACCGGCGCGCATTCCCGGTGGCCGGACGCAACGGCGTGGCCACCATCAAGGGTTCGCTGGTCAACATGCGCGACGGTGGCTTCATCAGCGCGCACGACTTCCATATCGCCAGCCTGATCGCCGGCGTGGTTTGCGGCGGCGATGTGGACGCAGGCACCTTGGTGAACGAGGAATACCTGATGGCGCTCGAACGCAAGGCCTTCTGTTCGCTGCTCACCAACGCCAAGACGCAGGAACGCATCATGGGAATGATGGGAACCGGAAAACCGGTGCGCAATTGAAACGCGCTTCGCACGCAGCCTGTTCGCCGGTCAGGCTGCACACCATTTCGAATCGGGGGAAGCCATGAGACAAGTGCAGGAAGCCTTTATCGTTGCGGCTACGCGAACGCCCATCGGCCGTTCGCAGCGAGGCTTCTTCCGCAACACCCGACCGGATGAGTTGCTGGTCCATGCGATCCGTGGTGCGCTGGCTCAGGTGCCAGGGCTCGACCCGAAGGCGATCGAAGATCTTGTCTGCGGCTGCGCCATCCCGGAAGGACCGCAGGGTCTCAATGTGGCGCGTATCGGCGCGGTGATGGCGGGCCTGCCTGACAGCGTGGGCGGCGTCACCGTGAATCGTTTCTGCGCTTCGGGTCTGAGCGCGATCCAGATGGCCGCAGACCGTATCCGCGTTGGTGAAGCCGATGTGATGATCGCTGCCGGAACCGAGAGCATGAGCATGGTGCCGATGATGGGCAATGTGCCCTCGTTGTCGCCGCTGATATTCGAGCGCGATGAGAACGTCGGCATCGCCTACGGAATGGGGCTGACCGCCGAAAGGGTGGCCCGCCAGTGGAAAGTGTCGCGCCAGGCGCAGGACGAGTTTGCCGTTGCCTCGCACGCCAAGGCAATCGCGGCCATGCGCGCGGGAGAATTCAGCGCTGAAATCACGCCGGTCGAAGTCAGCGAACGCAGCCCCGACCTGACAACCGGTACCGTGTCGGTCCGTCGGCGAACGGTCGCGCTCGACGAGGGCGCTCGCCCCGATACCTCGTTCGAGGGCCTGTCCAGGCTCAAGGCGGTATTCGCCGCGCGGGGTTCGGTTACGGCGGGCAACAGCTCGCAGACATCGGACGGCGCGGGCGCGCTGGTGCTGGCCAGCGAAAAGGCCGTGCGGCAGTTCGGTCTTGTGCCGCTGGCACGCTTCGTCAGCTTCGCCAGCAGGGGCGTTCCTGCGCACATCATGGGCATAGGCCCGATTGAGGCCATCCCGGCCGCGCTGCGCAGCGCCGGCCTGAAGCTGGGCGACATCGACTGGTTTGAGCTGAACGAGGCTTTCGCTGCGCAGTCGTTGGCGGTCATCAACAGCCTGGGGATGGATCCAGCCAGGGTCAATCCGATGGGCGGTGCGATCGCACTGGGCCATCCGCTGGGCGCCACGGGTGCGATCCGCGCGGCGACGGTGGTCCATGCGCTGCGGCGCAAGCAGCTGCGTTACGGCATGGTCACGATGTGCGTGGGCATGGGTCAGGGCGCCGCAGGTATCTTCGAGCGTGTCTGATTGCTTCGTGCGGCGATCGCTGCGGTGTGCAGGCTGCGCCGGTCCGCGATAATTTCCCCGCTATGTCAATAGGGCCTGCATGATGTCCAGCACGGTAGATTTCTATTTCGATTTCGGCAGCCCGGCTGCGTATCTGGCTTTTACCCAGCTGCCGGCGCTCGCGGTCGCAACCGGCGCTGAGATCGTGATGAAACCGATGCTGCTTGGCGGGGTCTTTCAGTCCACCGGCAACCGTCCGCCCATCAGCGTTCCGCTCAAGGGAGCCTACCTGTTTCAGGATCTGGAGCGCTACGCCCGGCGCTATGGTGTTGCGTTCAACCTCAACCCGCATTTCCCGGTCAACACCGTCACCCTGATGCGTGTCGACATCAGTCTGGCCATGCAGGGCGACGAACGGCTGGGCCAGTACCGCGAAGCGGCGTTTCGGGCGATGTGGATAGACCAACAAAATATGGGCGACGCTGCGGGGATCGCAGCGCTGCTCGACGCCGCCGGGTTCGACGCCGCGGCGACGCTTGCAGGCGCCAGCGAGCAAGCGGTGAAAGACCAGCTCAAGGCCTGTACCCAGGCGGCGGTCGACCGAGGCGTCTTCGGCGCGCCAACCTTCTTTGTGGGCGAGCAGATGTTCTGGGGACAGGACCGGCTCGACTTTGTGCGTGATGCCCTGACAGCCTGATCGGAAAACCGAATATGAACGACATCCTGATCCATATCGAATCCGGCGTCATGACGATCACGCTGAACCGGTTGGAAAAGAAGAACTCCATCACCTCGGCGATGTACGCTGCGATGGCCGGTGCGATCGGGCAGGCCGACACCGACGCCTCGGTGCGCGCCGTCGTCATCCAGGGCCATGTGAGCATCTTCAGCGCTGGCAACGACCTTGGCGACTTCCTGAACGCTCCGCATACGACCCAGGACGCGCCAGTGCACCAGTTCCTGCACGCCATCAGCGTTTTCCCGAAGCCTTTGGTTGCTGCGGTGTGCGGGCCTGCGGTGGGTATCGGGACGACGATGCTGTTCCATTGCGATCTGGTCTATGCGGGCGACAACGCGGCCTTCTCGATGCCTTTCGTCAACCTGGGACTGTGCCCTGAAGCGGCGTCGTCCCTGCTGGCGCCGCAGATGATGGGTTACCACCGCGCGGCCGAGGCGCTCTTGCTCGGTGAGCCCTTCATGGCCGAGGCGGCGCTCGAGCTGGGTCTGGTTAACCGCATCGTTGTGCCGACCGAAGCCAATTCGCTGGCGCAGGCGCAGGCGCGAAAGCTCGCGGCCAAGCCGATGGGCCCTCTGGTGGAGACCAAGCGGTTGATGAAAAGCGGCCAGGCGAGCCGTGTGGCGCAGCAGATGGGCGAGGAGGCCCTCAGCTTCGCGCGCATGTTGCGCGAACCAGCGGCGCGTGAGGCTTTCAGCGCGTTCATGGAAAAACGCAAGCCGGACTTCTCCGGGCTATGAGCGGCCCAAGGCAGGCGCGATCCGGATGATCCGGCAGGTTGCAGTGGCTGCAGCCGTGGTCTTTGAGCCCGAGTTCGTCGACGGGTAGAAGAAGATATTCGAGGAAATGGTGGTCTTTAACCAGTTTCTTGGGCTCAAGGTCACGTCGGTCGGTTCCGACCGGGTCAGCGCACGCATCGTGATGCGTCCGGAGTTGGTGGGGCATTACAGCTTCAATCGGGTCCACGGGGGAGTCGTCAGCGCGGGACTAGACAATGTGGGCGCATTGGCCGTGATGGCAGCGCTTGGTGCCCGCCATATGAACGAGTTGCCCGAGGCGCGCTTGCAGCGCTTCGGCAAACTCGGCACGATAGACCTTCGCGTTGACTATCTGCGCCAGGGCATCGGCCCGCATTTTGACCTGCATGCGCAGGTGATGCGCCTTGGATCACGCGTTGCGTCGACCCGCATGGAGTTCTGCGCCGCCGACGGAGCCCTACTGTCTACCGGTTCGGGCGTCTACATCGTCTCCTGAGCCCGGGCTTCCGCGCTGGGCCAGATTGGCTATTTCGCGCGGCCAGCCTTGGTCGTCTCGTTACCTAGGTGACCTTCAGGGATTCCGCTTGCGGCAGCATGCGCTGCGCGTAGACCCTCACCTGCACGGGGATCGCGGTACGACCGATGCGTGTCGATGAGGAGAAGAACGACAGTATGTGTCCCATGCACACCGGTTGTTTGAAGACGAACCGGTAGACGGCCACCGTCGCCTGCCCAGTGTTGGTGTCGGCTTCCTGGGAAAAGTCGGAGCAGCAGAATGCGGGGAAGTGCGATGGGTTGTGCTCATATTGCCTTTGTCGTCGAGCACCCTGGCGTGCCCGGCATGATGTTTGGTCAGCTGCAGACGCCCGAGTCGACGGTCGCAAAGCGCATGGCGCAAACATCCTCTCGGAGCGTTCAAAAGGTGTCAGGAATCCCGTCATTCGGATTCATGTCGAGGCCTGGACAGCAACCTTAGGCTGCGCCTTGGCAAGTTCATAGAACGGCAGGCCCCGGATGACCTCGCCAACAATATCGAACGACTTGTACAGGCAATGGTGGTTAGGCAAGGTCTTCACTCGTTCAGCTAGTTCGCCGAGGTCGGCAGTGTAGCCAAGTGCGCCCAACTCAGCTGGAGCGACGTTCGGCACTTTGTGAATGAACCAAGTTAGAAGTGGCTCCCTGTAGTCAGTTCCGCTAGTCTTGAAATGCCTTAAATATTGAGACGCAAGGATCACGCCCGCACCGAATTCCCGCCCCTGAAGTAGCAACTTTCGCAGGACGTCGAACTCGTATCGCATGATGTTGTCCGCTTCGTCGACTAGCAAGTAGGAATCGATCACACGCAACTGTGG
>CAISIP010000446.1 GCA_903885415.1 uncultured beta proteobacterium | reverse complement strand
TATAAAGTTTTGTTCTCCACGAAAATAACAGGATTCGGGTCGGCTATGGCCGACCTCAATAAGCCATAAGCATCGGCCGGGTTGGACGGGACGACCACTTTTAGGCCTGGCACATGCGCAAACCAGGCCTCCAGACACTGAGAATGCTGTGGCCCAGCATTCAAACCTCCACCATGCGGTGTGCGCACCACCATCGGCACACTACACTGTCCGCCGAACATGAAGTGCGCCTTCGCAGCCTGATTCACAATAGCGTCCATCGCAAAGGTCATGAAATCCATAAACATGATTTCAACGACGGGCTTCATTCCAGTGAGTGCTGCGCCGACTGCCATACCTGCAATTGCCGCCTCTGAAATTGGTGTGTCGCGCACACGCTGGCCTCCAAAGCGCTGCATCAGTCCGCGGGTGACTCCGAACGGGCCACCCGGCATCGCAATATCTTCTCCCAGAAGAACTACGGTCGAATCGGCCTCCATAGCATCAGCCAGGGCTTTGTTGATCGCCGCTCCGAATCGAGTTTCAGCCATGGTTGGACTCCTCCACAGCGTATACGCCGGTCAATGCATTTTTGAAGTCCGGTTCGCCACTACCTTGGGCGGCGACAACCGCGGCGTCAACCCGTGCAAGCGCCTGGCGATCCATTCGGTCTAGTTCCTCCGCGGTTACCCCATGCTCCCGCAAACTTGCACTTGAGACTATCAACGGATCTAGGCTACGCGCTAACGCCAAATTGGCTACATCTCGGTACTTTTGTGAGTCACCTTCATAGTGCCCTTGCCAGCGTTGAGTGAGGCATTCGAAAAGTACGGGCCCCGACCCGCTACGTACTTTGTCGACGCACCAACGCGACTTTATTGCCACGGTCGCGACATCGACGCCGTCGGCTGTTTCGTATTGCATGTTGTACGCTTGTGCTAGCTGTCGAGGTGTTGTTGCCAACTGCGCCGATTGGGGCGAAAACTCAGACCAGCCATTGTTTTCGCATACAAACATTATCGGCAGTCCCCATAGCGCTGCGAGATTGAGACACTCGTGCATAGCCCCCTCGGCCAATGCCCCATCTCCAAAAAAGGCTACTGCGATTGCTCCGTCAGCGCGGATCTGGTGTGCCCAAGCACTTCCGAGCGCAAGCGACAGGCTTCCGCCAACGATGCCATTGGCGCCAAGCATGCCGATGGACATTTGAGCGACATGGATCGATCCGCCTCGGCCTTGGCACAGGCCACTCGCCTTGCCCATAATTTCCGCAAAAAAACCATTTAGATCCATCCCCTTCGCAAGCGCATGGCCGTGCCCACGATGTGTAGACGCAATGGTGTCAGTCGGCCCGAGAGCAATACATACCCCGGCAGGGACGGCCTCCTGCCCGAGACTCAAGTGCAAGAAACCGGGTATTTCTCCGTCGGCGAACAGTCGCCCAAGCCGCTCTTCAGACCGTCGGATAAGGAGCATGACTTCGTGAAGATGTCTGAGAGTATCTAGGCTAAGGCTCATAATTTGGTGTCGGCGTGAGTGAGTGAGGGAGTGCGTGGATCTATGGCACTTACTATGGTACGAATTATCAAAGAGGCGTGGGAATATTGGGGATATTTACGCTGGAACTGAGGGGTATTTGGAGCGGGTGAAGGGAATCGAACCCTCGTATGCAGCTTGGGAAGCTGCCGTTCTACCATTGAACTACACCCGCTGATGATCGTTTGATTGTAGTGCGATAGGGCGTCGGGTGGCGCTTGGGCGGGTTCTTCAGGCCGCCGCGGCGAACCGGTTTCGCCACCGGCGTTTTTTTGCCGGCCATGCATAATGGCGGCCATTAAACTTGAGGAGTCCCAGATGATTCGATTGAATGTTGTTGCAGGCGCAGTGCTTGTGTTAATGGTGGCGGGGTGTTCGGCGCCGCTGTCCCGGCCGGTTGCAACGGCGCAACTCATGTCGACAAAGGGCAGTGTAGTGACCGGACAGGTTCAGTTCTTCCAAAAGGGCGAGAAGCTACTGGTCTCGGGCGTGATTACCGGACTCAAGCCGAACGCCGAGCACGGCTTCCATGTGCACGAAAAGGGCGACTGCTCCAGTGGCGACGGCATGAGCACGGGGGGTCACTTCAACCCGGACGCGAAGCCGCATGGTGCGCACGAGCACCCGGAGCACCATGCCGGCGACCTGCCCAGCCTGAAGGCCGACGCGGGCGGTGTTGCGAAGTTCAGTTTCGAGAGCAGCTCCATTACCGTGGGCAGCGGCAAGGCCGACGCGGTGGGGCGCGGCCTGATCGTGCACCGCGACCCCGACGATTTCAAGACCCAACCAACCGGCAACGCCGGGCCTCGCTTGGCCTGCGCCGTTATCACCAAGTCTTGACCGAGGCCGCTGACGCTGCGTCAGCGCTTTCGGCCGGCGGATCGGTTGGGAGGCTGGAAGCTGGAAGCTGGCCAGGCAACGGGGCCGGCACGGTATCTGGACCGCACGGCGCATGCTGCCTTGACCGGACTGCATCAGCCCAAGGTGTGGGCCGCGACGCCTGGTCGTGGCGTCTTAGCCAAGCCCGCGCTTCACCCTACTTCTTCAGCAAGAGCTTGTCGACCCATCCCTCACCCTCGGCTCCCAGAACTTTCAAGAATCCGTTTTTCTCCTCGCCCAGATAGATCAACTGGTCATCCTTCTTCAGCGCGACCACCAACTTGGACCCGGTCGATGCAGCTTCAAGAACCTTAGCGCCGGCAATTTTTGGCAGCAGCACATCCCCATCGATCAGGCCCGCTTTTGTCCCATAGAGTTCCTGCGCAACCTTGCTGCTCTCGCCCGGGTTCTTGTTGTACTGTTCGAGCATGCTGTCTATCGCCAAAGCCAGATCCAGGTTGTCGGCGGTGCCCATCCAGAGCGGGCGGTTGTTGCGGATCACGAACAACTGGTCGGTCGTACAGGCCCGGCCATTTTTCTTGAACCAAGCGTGCACGCTGGCCTTGCGTTCGGCAACATCATGCGTACCGAGGGCGATGATCTTGAGATCGGACACGACGCAAGTGGCCCGTTCCGTTGGCTGCGCCTTCGGTTTGGACGGCGCTGTGGACTCGGCGCTGATGGCGCTTGAAAGCCATAACAGCGCGCTGCAGCAGATGGTCGCTCTGACAATTGAATTCGATAGGTGCATGGCAACTCTCCAGCTGGGCGGGGCCCGATGGGGCACTCGATTATCCCTCGCAATCGCAAGTCGAGCTGCGCAGCGCGGCTATTTCAGAATGTCGCCAATGCACAGGTACTTTATTTCCACATAGTCGTCGATGCCCTGGTGGGCACCTTCGCGTCCTAAGCCGGACTGTTTGACGCCGCCAAAGGGGACATGCTCGGTCGCTAGGATGCCGACATTGATGCCGACCATTCCGTACTCCAGCGCCTCGCTGACGCGGAAAATGCGCCCGACATCGCGGCTGTAGAAATAGCTCGCCAGGCCAAACTCGGTGGCGTTGGCGGCATCCACCGCCTGCTGTTCGGTGCTGAAGCGAAACACCGGTGCGAAGGGGCCAAAGGTTTCCTCCCGCGCGCACAGCATCTCGGCGGTCGCACCGGAGACTACGGTGGGTTCAAAAAACTGGCCGTGCAGCGCCTTGCCGCCTACGGTCAGCGTGGCGCCTTTCGCCAGCGCGTCGGCGACATGGCGCCGTACCTTCTCCACCGCAGCCTCCTCAATCAGCGGTCCCTGCATCACGCCGGTCTCGAAGCCGTTGCCGACCTTGAGTGCCTGGACCTGGGCGCTGAACTTGCGGACAAACTCGTCATAGATTCCGTCTTGCACATAGAAGCGGTTCGCGCAGACGCATGTCTGGCCCGCGTTGCGGTACTTGCTGGCCATCGCGCCTTCGACTGCCGAGTCGATGTCGGCATCGTCAAAAACGATGAAGGGCGCATTGCCGCCAAGTTCAAGCGACATCTTCTTGACCGTCGGTGCCGACTGCGCCATCAGGATGCGTCCGACTTCGGTCGATCCGGTGAAGCTGATGTGGCGCACCACCTCGCTGGCGCACAGTGTCTTGCCTATAGCAATCGAGTTGGAACCGTCGGCGGTGACCATATTCAGCACGCCGGCTGGTATGCCGGCGCGTATGGCAAGTTCGGCCGCCGCCAGCGCCGTCAGCGGTGTGAGTTCGGCCGGCTTGATGACCACGGTGCAGCCGGCAGCCAACGCCGGCGCGACTTTGCGGGTGATCATGGCAAGCGGAAAGTTCCAGGGCGTGATCGCCGCGCAAACGCCGATGGGCTGCTTCACGATAATCAGCCGGCGGTTGTTGTCGAACTGCGGCAGCGTTTCCCCGTTCACCCGCTTGGCCTCTTCGGCAAACCACTCGACAAAGCTGGCGGCGTAAGCGACTTCTCCCTTGGCTTCGGCAAATGGCTTGCCCTGCTCGGCGGTCATGATCCGTCCCAGATCTTCTTGGTGGGCCATCAACAGATCGAACCATTTGCGCAGGACGATGCTGCGCTCCTTGGCCGTTTTGCTGCGCCAGGCCGGCCAGGCGGCGTTGGCCGCAGCGATGGCCAGTTCCGCGTCGGCGGGCCCCAGGTTCGCGACGTCAGCGAGTTTGCGTCCATTGGACGGATCCATGACGTCAAAGCGCCCGCTGTGCGCAGGATCGGCGGACGCCGGCGACTTGACCCACAGCCCGTTGATCAGGGCGTCGGTCTTGAGCAGGCTGGCGTCGTGCAGCAGCGAAAGGGGCGAGGTGGGCATGTCCATGGGCTGGCTTTCAGTGGTGGAAATTGAACCGCTTCGGGCGGTGGATGCGCCATTATCGGACGGCGCATGCACGCCGCGATCGATCCAGGCAGCAGATCGCTGCCAGTCTGCCGGTGGCTGGGGCGCAGTGCTTTTCAGGTGGGGCCAGGGACGGCTGGCTGCTAAAATCAACTGCCACGCCGGGTGGCCTGTCCACGCATAGGGACGCGACATCCAAGGCGCTGCACCGCAGCTTCGCCGCGCTATTTTCCCGACCAGAGCCCCATGAACCAATCCTTCACATCCGTTGCCGACATCCGATCGATTTTTCTGGATTTCTTTGCCTCCAAGGGCCACACCGTGGTGGCTTCTAGCCCGCTGGTTCCGGGCAACGACCCGACGCTGATGTTCACCAACTCGGGCATGGTGCAGTTCAAGGACGTATTTCTGGGCACCGACAAGCGCTCCTATGTGCGCGCCGCTTCGGTGCAGGCCTGCCTGCGCGCCGGCGGAAAGCACAACGACCTTGAGAACGTCGGCTACACGGCGCGCCACCACACTTTTTTCGAAATGCTTGGCAACTGGAGCTTTGGCGACTATTTCAAGCGCGAGGCGCTGCACTGGGCCTGGGAGTTGCTGACCAAGGTCTATCAGCTGCCTGCCGACAAGCTCTGGGCGACGGTCTATATCGACGACGACGAGGCATATGCCATCTGGACCCAGGAGATCGGTCTGCCCAGCGAGCGGGTGGTGCGGATCGGTGACAACAAGGGTGCCAAGTACGCGTCCGACAACTTCTGGATGATGGCCGACACCGGGCCCTGCGGGCCCTGTAGCGAAATCTTCTACGACCACGGTCCCGGGGTCGCTGGCGGGCCTCCGGGATCACCCGACGCCGACGGCGACCGCTACATCGAGATTTGGAATAACGTGTTCATGCAATTCGACATGCAGCAAGACGGTTCGCTCAGGGCGCTGCCGGCAACCGGGGTCGATACCGGCATGGGACTCGAGCGCCTGGCGGCGATACTGCAGCATCAGCACAGCAACTACCAGATCGATCTGTTTGACAAGCTGATTCGCGCGGCCGCCCGCGAGACCGGCTGCGCCGACCTGGGCAACAACTCGCTCAAGGTCATCGCCGACCATATTCGCGCCACCGCTTTTTTGGTGAGCGATGGCGTGACGCCGGGCAACGAGGGCCGCGGCTATGTGCAACGGCGCATCATCCGCCGCGCGATCCGCCATGGCTACAAATTGGGCCAGAAGACACCGTTCTTTCACCGCCTGGTGGGCGACCTGGTCGCGGTGATGGGCGAGGCTTACCCGAACATGGCGCAGCAGCAGAAGCACATTACAGACGTGCTGCGGGCAGAGGAGGAGCGCTTTTTTGAGACGCTCGAAATCGGTATGGAGATCCTTGACGCGGCGCTGGCCGATGGCGTTCAGCAGCTTCCTGGGGATGTGGCGTTCAAGCTGCACGACACCTATGGATTTCCTCTGGACCTGTCGGCCGACGTGTGCCGCGAGCGCGGCCTGGGGGTTGACGAGGCTGCTTTTGCGGCGGCGATGGACCGGCAAAAAAGCCAGGCCCGTGCAGCGGGAAAGTTCAAGATGGACAAGGCGTTGGAGTACAGCGGCCCGTCCAACGCCTTTGTCGGCTACGAGGCACTGACCGAGACCGCGCGGGTCTTGGCGCTGTACCGCGACGGCGTGCCGGTCGCCGACATGCAGGCCGGGCAAGCCGGCGTGGTGGTGCTATCGAGCACCCCGTTTTATGCTGAGAGCGGCGGTCAGGTCGGCGACGAAGGTGCCATTGTTTCCGAAGCCGCCATGTTCGAAGTCGCTGACACCCAGAGAATCAAGGCCGATGTCTTCGGACACCATGGGTTGCTGGCTTCGGGCGCCATCAAGATTGGAGACGCCGTCACCGCGCATGTGAACGCGATGACCCGCGCCGCTACCATGCGCAATCACTCGGCCACCCATTTGATGCACAAGGCGTTGCGCGAGGTGCTGGGGACCCACGTACAGCAAAAGGGAAGCCTGGTCAACGCCGAGCGGACCCGCTTTGATTTCGCCCACACCG
>CAISIP010000445.1 GCA_903885415.1 uncultured beta proteobacterium | reverse complement strand
GAAACGAAGGCGGCGGGCATCGCGTCGCGCAGATCGCGCGTCTCGCCCGGGTCGCGCGTGATGTCGTACAGGTGCCAGGCGCCGTCGCTGACCGAACTGCTGTTGCGCACCAGCTTCAGGTCGCCCTTGAACAGCGCGGCGTTGCCCGACAGCTCATGGCCGATCGCCGCGTCGGCGGCGTGCACCCGCTGCGCCCGGCCGGTGATCACCGGCAGCAGGCTCTGCCCGCGCAGCGGCTCGATCGCCGCGCCCTTGTAGGCGCTGCCCGGGTGCGCTACCTGCGCCAACTCGAGCAGCGTCGGAACGATGTCGGTGACATGCGCCAGGCTGTGCTGGATCTGGCCTGGCTGCGTGCCGGGGACGCCGGAGATGATCAGCGGCACCCGGATGCCGCCTTCGCCTGCATAGAACTTGAAGGTGTCGAGCGGCGCTGCGGTCGCGCTGGCCCAACTCGGTCCGATGATGCTGTAGGCGCCCTTTGCGCCGAGCTGGTCGATCCCCCGTTGGTACTCCCAGTCCAGCCACAGCCGGGCGCTCAGCGTGGCGTAGTAGTCCGAGCCCTCGGGCCCGTTGTCGGACAAAAAGACGAACACCGTGTTGTCGAACTCGCCGATCTTCTTGAGGTGCTCGACCAGTCGCCCTACATGGTGGTCCATCGCGTCGGCCATGCCGGCGTAGACCTCCATGCGCCTTTGCTGGTACTGGTTGTCTTGTGCGCCCAGGCGCTCCCAGTCGCCGGTGGTCTTCATCGTCGTCATCGGCGCAGCCGCAGGTATCAGCCCCAGCGCCGCCGCCTTGTCGCGGCGCGCCTGGCGCAGCGCGCTCCAACCGTCCTTGTAGACGCCTTTGTACTTGTCGATGAATGCGCGCGGCGCCTGGATCGGCACATGGTTGGCTTGAAAGCCAAGGTAGGCAAAGAAGGGTTTCTTGTCCTTGGCGCCGGAGTCGATGTACTCGATCGCACGGTCGACGAAGTACTCGGACGAGTAGAAGTCCTTGGGCATCACGGCGGGCCGGCCATCCTCGAACCAGTAGACCTTGTCCATGTGCGCCAGGTAGCGCTTGGTGGGTTCCCAGTTGTCCGATCCGGTGTCGCCCTGGATGATCGAGCGGTCGAAGCCGCGCCGATCGGGCAGGTTGTGCGGTTCCGAACCGACGTTCCACTTGCCACTGACATAGGTGCGGTAGCCGCTGTCTCGCAGCAGCGTCGACACGGTGACGACGCGCTGGTTCAGCGAGCCCAGGTAGCCCGGTTTTCCCCGGTGCGCACGCGGCATCGTCTCGCGCAGGTTGCCGACGCCATTGAGGTGGTTGTCGACGCCGGTCAGCAGCATCGAGCGGGTCGGCGAGCAGGATGCGCTGGTATGGAAGTTGGCGAAGCGGGTTCCGCGGTGCGCCAGCGCGTCGAGATGGGGCGTTGAAATCTCACCGCCGAAAGAGCCCACATCGCTGAACCCCCAGTCGTCGGCGACCAGCACGACGATGTTGGGCCGTGCCTTGTCGGCCGCCGGCGCGGCACCGCAGGCGCACAGCGCCAGGGCCATCAGCCACCGCCTGCAGTTCATCGATGTTTCCTTTGTGCCCACCGCAGTGGCCGGCGCCTGATAGCCAGAATACCCAGCCGCTATGGCCGTACACTTGTGTATGTGAATGTACCATGGGCCCAGGGCGCGCCGCCAGCCTGGTCGACCCGACGACAGCCCAACCAGGAAGCCATGCCGGCCCTAAACAAGAAGAACCCGCGCAGCGAAGCCAGCCGCCTCACACGCGACGACTGGCTTGACGCCGCTTTCACCGCCGTCGTGGACGGCGGCTTTGACAAGGTGCGCGTGCTGGCGCTGGCGGCGCAGCTTGGCGTCACGCGCGGCAGTTTTTACTGGCATTTCACCGACCATGCCGAACTGGTGGCGGCGCTGCTTGGGCGCTGGCACGAGCGCGAGGCTGCTGCGCACGCCAGCTTGCGTGCGCAGTCCGGCGTGAATGCGCAGGCAGATCTGGAGCGGCTGCTTGAAGCCGCGCTGGCGCATGGCGGCGCCGACCTGGAGAACATGCGCTTCGAACTCGCGATGCGCGGACTCGGGCGGCGCGACGCCGATGTGGCGGCGATGCTGGCCGAGGTCGACGCGATGCGGCTTCGGCTGTTCGAACAGAAGTTTGAGCGCCTTACCGGCGATACGAAAACAGCCGCCGAGCTGGCCTCGCTTTTCTACATGGCGATCGCCGGCAGCATGCAAGCGCTCAGCCGGCCGTCGAACCCGCCGCAGCTCAAGCAGGCGCTGCGCGGCATCATCGCGCACTACCTGATTCACCGGCAGGCGCCTGCGCGCTGAAGCCGCAGCGGCGCGCCTTGCACGCAGCGCGATCGGATCGCGTGGCGCTGGAGCGGCCTATTCGACGCGATACCAGTTCTGGCTTCGTCCCACCATCGGCGTGCCGAGGTAGCCGCGCACCTCCAGCCGCTTGCCGCCGTCGGCCAGCACCAGACGGACCGCAAACAGCTTGCCGTTGTGGGGGTCGAGTATCTCGCCGCCATCCCACAGCCTCGGGTCGCTCGGACTGCGCCGCACGCCCTGGATGAGCACCATTCCCAGCAGTGGCTTGTCGCGGCGCTCGCCGCTGCACGGCGCGCATACCGGGTTGGCCGGCAGAGTCGGGTCGAGCAGCTTTTCGATGACGCCGGTGAGAACGCCGTCGCTGTGGGTGATGCGCACCAGCGAGCGCTCCTGCTGGCTGCTTTCGTGGACGGTCTTCCAGACGCCCACCGGCGTTGGCTGCGCCAGTGCCGCTGCGGCACCGCTGCCCAGCAGCATGGCTGCGATCAGCGCCTGCAGGCTGCGCCGGTACCGGCGCAGGCAGCCGGACGATGTCGACCGGCTTCTCATGGGCTTGGTGTGTCTGGCATGGTGTGCCGATCAGGGGCCCGGCGCCAGCAGCACCGTGCGAAAGCCCAGGTGGCTGGCGCCGAGGTCCTCGTCCTGCGGCTGGCGCGACCCCGCTCGGTAGCGCATGCAGTAGTTCGGCGCGCACAGGAAAGAACCGCCCTTGATGACGCGCTGCGCGGCCGTGCCGGCGCGCAGGGGCGATACCGGATCCGGCGGCGCAGCGCCCATTGGCGGGTGTCCCGGCGCGTAGGCGTCGGCGGTGATCTCCCAGACATTGCCAATCATGTCGAACAGCCCCAGCGCGTTGGGCGGGTAGCAGCCCACCGGCGCGATGCCGACGAAGCCGTCGTCGGCCGAATTCGCGACCGGGAACAGCCCCTGCCAGGTATTGGCTTGGGGTGGCTGCGCAGGGTCCTGGGTTGTTGCCTGCGCGGCGCGCGCTGCCCATTCCCACTGCGCCTCGCTGGGCAGCGCGTGCCCTTTCCAGCGCGCGTAGGCCTGCGCGTCCTCGTAGCTGACGGCGACCACCGGGAACGCGCCACGGCCGTCGATGCCGGTCGCCGGGCCGCCGGGGTGGCGCCAGTTGGCGCCGGCGGTGTAGCGCCACCACTGCGTCAGATCGCCCTGGCCCTGCACCGCGTTGGGCATCACGAACACCACTGCGCCGGGCTTTCGCATTGCCGGCGGCAGCCCCGGGTGGCGCGCCGCGTCGACGGCCCGTTCGGCCTGCGTGACATAGCCGGTTGCGGCCACGAAGGCCGCGAATGCTTCGTTGCTGACTTCGGTGCGGTCGATCCAGAAACCGGCGACGGTGGTTTTTTGTACCGGCTGCTCTTCGGGGTAGAGCGTGTCGCCGAAATCGAAACTGCCAGCCGGCACCCAGCGCATTGCGGGATGCGGCGCGTGCGCGTCGGGCGCCGGCAGGTCGCAGTGCAGCCGTTCGACCCGCGCGTGCCGCTCGGCCTGCAGCCCCTGCGAAAACCAGAGCCAGCCGCCATAGGCCAGGGCAGCGGCGGCCAGGGTCAGGCCGGCGCTCAGCAGCGCCCTGGGCATCGGCGTGCGCGCCTGCTGCATCGCTTGGCGTTCAGGACAGCAGGGCGTGCAGCGCGAAGCCGAGCAACGCCAGCAGCGCCGCCACCGCCCCGCGGACGAATACCAGGCTCACGATCGGCCTGACCGGGAACACATGGGTCTTCTCGATCGCAGCCCATTTGTGGATGAATATGTCGCGGCTATCGGTCTTGGCTACAAAGCGCAGAAAATCGCGCCTGCTGCGGTAACGCACCAGCGCGACATAGTGCCAGTGGTCCGCGCCTTCGGGTTCGATGAAGTCGCCGCAGCGCCGGGCGATGAAGATCGGCAGATTGCCGTAGCGCAGCAATGGCCAGACGATGGCCTTGCCGTAACGCTGGTCGGCCGCGCGCGCATCGTCACCGAAGCCAAGGCCCGGCGGGTACAGGGCCTTGGGGCGGTGACGCACCAGGTTGTGCATGACGAATTCGCGCCCGTCGTCGTTGGCCAGCAAGGCGCGCATGTCGTCGAGCGCCGCTTGCTCGTCCGCCTCGCGGTAGCCCGAGCCGAACGCGTTCATGAAGCCGTCGATTTCGTCCTGACGCAAGGGCTTGGCGCTGCCGCCGTACCAGAGCAGAAACAGCGCGTAGATCGCTGCCAGCGCCACGACGAGCAGCAGCGTCACGCCGCCTTCGCCTGGCCGAGTACCGAGAACTGCGCTGTGTTATCGCTTAGCCAGCGCCGCGACAGGCTGTCGTCGTGCTGGCTGGGATGAAAGCCGGGCGCCATGTAATCGCGCCACAGTGGGTAGTTGCCGCGCAACATGGCGCCGGGGGCGAACAGCAGCCGATAGCAGCTGGACCAGGTGCCCCACTTGAAGAGGCTCTTGTCGTGCCACAGGTTGCGCAGCGTCTGGCGTGCGACATCGCTGAGAAAAACAAGGCTGATGTATTTGAAAACCCGCACCCGCCAGTGTTCGCTTCCGCCCATCGCGCGGTACACCTCAAATGCGGTGCAACGGTGCTCGGACTCCTCGGCGCTATGCCATTGCCACAGCGTCTGCAGCCTGGCTTCGGATCCTTCGAGCGCCTGCGGATGGTGCAACAGCCAGTCGGCAAACAGAGCGGTGAAATGCTCGGTGGCGGCGGTCGCTGCGACATGGTTGCGCAGGTCGTCGTGGGCGTGCGCCTGGCGCCGGCGCAGCGCACGCCGTTCAATCTCGTTGTCGTAGCCCAGACGCTCCAAGTGCGCGTTGAAAAGCGAATGGACGCGCCGGTGGGTTGCCTCCTGGCCCACGAAGCCCTGCACCTCGTCGCCCAGGCGCTCGCGGTCCGCATCGCCCAAGGTCTTGAAGCCCTCGCGCACCGAGTCGATAAAGAACTGCTCGCCGGCGGGAAAACTCATCGACAAGGCGTTGAAGAACGCCGAGCGGAAGGCGTCGCCACCGTTCCACCGTCCCGGAAAAGGTGCCTCCAGGTCGATCAGAAGGCGTCTCACCACCAGTTCGGTCATCATGCTGCTCCGTGTCGGCCGGGGACCTGCCGCGGCACTTCAATACATAAGTGTACTGTAGAGCCTCGCCTCATTCGCCGAATTGCTTGGTATCGACCCATTCCATGCTCAGCAGCGACCAAAAGTCCAGCGCCAGCTTGTTGACGACATAGTCGTAAGGAAGCCAGCCGTAGCCCTGCTCGCCCCAGGACGGGCCCCAGGAATTGCGGATCAGCAGCGCGCCGTTGCTGGTCTTGCCGTTCTGGGTGTTGCGGACCTTCTTCGCGTCGTCGTAGCCGACGGCTGCGATGGCGTGGCCCCACTGCGCCCGCTCGCCGGCACAAGGGTAGGGAATGGCGCCCTTGCTGTCGCTGGACTTGAAGGAGGGAAAGCCCCAGAAACCGAACATCGACGGAATACCCGCCGCCAGGTATTTCTTCACGTCGGCCAGCACGTCGGCGCCGGCCACATTGGCACCTTGCGGGTCGTGGCAGAAATATTTCAGCGCCTCGTAGTTGTCGGCGACTGCGTAGACGAAGCTCGCCGGCTCGTTGTCGAAGGCCGGCTTGGCGTCGGTATAGGGCCAGTATTTTTCATCCGGCACGCCGCACAGCGACAGCGCGCCCATGGTGTTGCGCAGCCAGGCGCCGGTGTCGCCGCTGACCTGCATCAGGTTGCGCGTCGCCTTGTAGACGAACAGCCTGGAGCCTTCGATGTGCCGGCCAAAAGCCCGACGCTGAAAGTACTCGACGATGCCGACGGCTGCGTGCGCGCTGCACGAGCCCAGGCTTTTTTGGTCTTCCACCGGCGAACACCAGCTGCGCAGGTCGACGCTGCTCGGCACCGAGCGCGCCTCGCGACCCCGGGGAAGGCCCAGCTTCTTGACGATCTCGACGATCCGCGGCTCGGCGTCGGTGAAGTCGCGCAGGTCGGGCAATGGCGGCAGCCAGCCGGTTCCCACGCTCAGCCCGGTCTCGTTCCATTCGACGGCTTTGTAGCTTGCATACATGGTGGTTTTCCTCGTTGGACAAAAGGGGCAAAGTATCCCGACGGTGTGGCGTGCCTGCTTGCCGATGCGCAAGTTGCTACTTTGGTCCGCCGCCTTCGGGTTTGCCGGGGCTGCCGCGCGGGGCGCTCGGCGGTCCTGACATCCGTCAGGCACCTGCAGGGGCCCGCCCACCACACTGAAACCGTGGCCGGTGACGCGACGCCGGTGGCCCCTAAAGGCAGACCATGAAGGACCTCCATGACCGCCGGTGACCTGGATATTGAGCGCGCCGTCGCCGAACTGGCGGACGACCTGCCCCTGCCCCTGCGTGCGCTTGCGCGCGTCGCCTACGACTACCGCTGGTCCTGGTCCGCCGATGGCCCGGCGCTGTTTGCGGCGATCGACCCCGAGCGTTGGGCGCGTAGCGCGCACAACCCCAGACGCCTGCTGACCGAGACGGCGCAGGCCAACCTCGACCGGGCTGCCGGCGACGCCGCCTTCCTGCAGCGGGTCGCGCGCTTGGCCCTCGAACTGGCGGCAGAACGCGCGCGCCCTAGCTGCGGTGGGCCGGTAGACGCTGCGCATCCGGTGGCCTTTTTCTGCTCCGAGTTTGGCGTGCACGGCTCGCTGCCGATCTACTCGGGCGGGCTGGGCGTGCTGGCGGGCGACATCTTGAAAGAGGCGTCCGACATGGCGCTGCCGATGGTCGGCGTTGGCCTGATGTACCGCAGCGGCTATTTCCACCAGCGCATCGACGCCAACGGCTTGCAGCACGAGTACTGGATCGACTCGGATCCCGAGCGCCTGCCCTGCGTGAAGGTCACCGGCGCAGACGGCCGTGCGCTGGCTTTCACCGTGCCCCTGGACGATGAAGACGTCGAGGTGCAAGTCTGGCGCGTCGATGTCGGACGGGTTCCGCTGTACCTGCTCGACACCGACCTGCCGTGCAACAGCGAATTCGGGCGCTGGGTCAGCGCGCGGCTGTACGAAGGTAACCGCGCCATCCGTCTGGCGCAGTACGCGGTGCTGGGCGTGGGCGGTGTTCGCGCGCTGCGTGCGCTGGGCATCGCGCCATCGCTGTACCACCTCAACGAAGGCCATTCGGTGCTGTGCCTGTGCGAACTGATGGCGCAGGCGCGCGCCGACGGCGCTGGCGACGGCGCCTGGGAGCGGGTGCGCGGGCAACTGGTGTTCACCACCCACACGCCGGTGGCCGCCGGCAACGAGAGCTACCAGCGCGACGAGGTGCTGGCGATGCTGGGGCGCATCACCGAGCTGGGCGCCGATCGTGAGCGTTTTCTGGCGCTGGGTCGGGTCGACCCCGCCAACCCGGGGCAGCCCACCGCCATGACGGCGCTGGCGCTGCGCGCGAGTCGCCATGCCAACGCGGTGAGCCGGCGCCATGGTGAGGTGGCGCGCGCGATGTGGCAGCCGCTGTTTCCCGGCCTTTCGGCCGATCAGGTACCGATCAGCCACATCAGCAACGGGGTGCATGTTCCGACCTGGCTGCAGGGCGCCATGCGCGCGCTGCTCGATCGCTACCTCGGGCCCGGCTGGATGCTGCGCGCCGGGCAGGCCGCCACCTGGGAGCCGCTGCGTGGCATACCGGCGCGCGAGCTGTGGGCTGCGCGCTGCGAGGCGCGCGCGCAACTGGTGCAGCTGGTCACCCGGCGCGCGACCCGCGACCGCTTGCGCCGCGGCGACCCGCTGGCCTACGCCAAGGCGGCTGGCAGCGGCTTCGACGCGCAGCGGCTGACGATCGGCTTCGCGCGCAGGCTGGCGACCTACAAGCGGCTGCATTTGGTGGCGCTGCTGCCCGAACGCGCGCTGGCGCTGATCGGTGGCGCGCACCCGGTGCAGTTTTTGTTCGCGGGCAAGGCGCATCCCGACGACGCCGACGCCAAGGACGTGGTGCACCGGGTATTCGCGCTCAAGCAAGCGCCAGGCGTCGCAGGCCGCGCCGCGTTTTTGGAGGATTACGACCTGGCGCTGGCGGCACCGCTGGTCGCGGGCTGCGACCTGTGGGTCAACTTACCCAGGTCCCCCAACGAGGCCAGCGGAACCAGCGGCATGAAGTCCTGCCTCAACGGCGGCCTGCAGCTGTCGGTACTCGACGGCTGGTGGGCCGAGGCCTGGGATGGCAGCAACGGCTGGTCCATCGCCGGCGACGTGCAGGCCGACGCGCAGGCGCAGGACCAGCGCGACGCGCACACGCTGTTTGACCTGCTCGAGCGCGAGATCGTTCCGATGTTTCACCAGCGCGACGCTGAAGGGGTTCCCCTGCGCTGGGTCGAGATGATGCGCAACAGCTTGCTGCGCAACGGGCCGCGCTTTTCGGCAACGCGCATGCTGGGCGAGTATGTGGAGCAGGTTTACCGCGCCAGCTGAGCGCCAAGCCCGGTACGGCGTCGACTAGAATATTTTTTTGGTCAGCCGTTTCTTTGCCGTTGGCGCGCTGTGCGTCCATACCCGGCGCGGCGCCCACCGGATCTGCATGCGTAGACTGGTGCGGCCATCAGGTCCACGCCGACTTCAGCGTCGCCGGTAATCCTGGATGGCTGTCTGGCCCGGGCTGTCGATCTTCCTGTTGGTGTTGTCGTTTAACCTGCTGGGCGACGGGCTGCGCGACGCGCTCGACCCGCGCCAGCGATCGTTTTATTGGAGCAAATGTGCAGTTTGATTGGAATAATCCCTACCCGACGATCCGCAGCCCGGTCATGGCGCGCAATGTCGTCTCGACCTCGCAGCCGCTGGCGGCCCAGGCCGGTCTGCGGATGCTGCAAAAAGGCGGCAACGCGGTCGACGCCGCCATCGCCGCCGCCGCCGCCATGACCATCGTCGAGCCGGTTTCCAACGGCCTGGGCAGCGATAACTTCGCCATCCTGTGGGACGGCGCGCAGCTGCACGGGCTCAACGCCTCGGGCGTCGCGCCGGCGGCCTGGAACCCCGACTATTTCAAGCGCCGCCACGCCGGCGTGATGCCGGTGCGCGGCTGGGACACGGTGACCACGCCGGGCGCGGTGGCCGGCTGGGTGGCGCTGTCGCAGCGCTTTGGCAAGCTGCCTTTTGCCGACCTGCTCGAGCCGGCGATCGAACTCGCCGAGCGCGGCCATTCGGTGGCGCGCATCGTCTCGCACAAATGGAACCTGGCGGTACCGCTGCTCAAAGACCTGCCGGGCTACGCGCAGGCCTTCATGCCGCGCGGCCGTGCGCCCTCGCCCGGCGAGCGTTTCGTCTTCAGCGAGGCCGGCGCCACGCTGCGCAGGATCGCGCTGAGCAAGGGCGAGGACTTCTACCGCGGCGAGACAGCGCACAGGCTCGCCGCCCACGCCGCCGCCCACGGCGGCAGCATGACGGCGGCCGATATGGCGGCCTACCAGCCGCAGTGGGTCACGCCGATCCACAAGGACTACGCCGGCTACACGCTGCACGAGATACCGCCCAACGGCCAGGGCATCGCCGCGCTGATGGCGCTGGGCATGCTCGACACGATGGACCTGGCCTCGCTGCCGATCGACAGCGTGCAGTCGCAGCACCTGCAGATCGAGGCGATGAAGCTGGCATTTGCCGACACCTACCGATGGGTTGCCGACGCGCCCGCGATGACGCAGGTGAGCGCTGCCGATCTGCTGTCCGACGCCTACCTGCGCGAGCGCGCCAGGCTGATCGACCCCACACGCGCGAGCGACTTCCGCCACGGATCGCCGCCGCAGGGCGGGACGATCTACCTGAGCGCGGCCGACGAGAGCGGGATGATGATCAGCCTGATCCAGTCCAACTACATGGGCTTTGGCAGCGGCATCGTGGTCCCCGGCACCGGCGTGAGCCTGCAAAACCGGGGCCACGGCTTCTCGCTCGAGCCCGGTCACCCGAATTTGGTGGAGGGCGGCAAGCGGCCTTTTCACACCATCATCCCGGGATTCCTGACCGAAAACGGCAAGCCGCGCATGAGCTTCGGCGTGATGGGCGGCAACATGCAGCCGCAGGGCCATCTGCAAAGCCTGGTGCGCATGCTGACGCACCGCCAGCAGCCGCAGGCCGCCTGCGACGCGCCGCGCTGGAAGGTTGGAACCGGTCTGTCGGTGGACTGCGAGCCGACGATGAACCCGGCGCTGGTGCAGGGCCTGCGCGACCTGGGCCACCAGGTCGAGGCGCACCCGGACTCTTATATGGACTACGGCGCGGGCCAGTTCATCTGGAAGCTGTCCGACGACATCGAAGACGGCTATGTGGCCGCCAGCGACTCGCGCCGCGACGGGCACGCCGCGGTTTACTGATCCACGCGCAGCGCAAAGCGCGCCGGCGCGCCGGCGGCTTGTGGCTGCAACTCCCAGCGCTGCGTGTGCAGCGCCGCCACCGACGCACGGTGCGATATCGACACGATGCCGCCGCCGCGGCGCTGCACCATCTCGAACAGGCGCCGGTACAGCGTGTCTTCTGTTGGCGCATCCAGCGCGCTGGTGGCCTCGTCGGCGTAGACCCAGGCCGGCTGCTTGAGCAGCACCCGGGCGATCGCCAGGCGCTGGCGCTCGCCGCCCG
>CAISIP010000444.1 GCA_903885415.1 uncultured beta proteobacterium | reverse complement strand
CTGACCGACTCCAGCGGAATGGCGACGATTGCAGTAGCCATTGCGGCGGACGCGCTGACCCTAGAAACCGCAGTTGACGCTTTGGAAATCCCGTGAAACCCAATGCTGGCGCGGGTTTTCGTCGATTTGCGACACTCACCCTATGGGTGAACTAATCGAGCGCAAAAAGACGGCTGTCGCGCAGGCCAGTGATGAGTTTGTGGCGGTGCAAACGATGGGGGGCCGCATGCACGTGCGCTGGGACGAAACGGCCCAAGCGACGCCACATGGGCAGATCGTTTACTTCGCCGAGTTTTTGGCCACCGCCGGCATTTTTGATAGTTGGGTACAAAGCTGCCCGCTGCGCTACACCAGTCCCAACGCGCCGGGCGTGCGCGACGTACTGGGTACCTTGATGCTCAGCATCTTGGCCGGTAGCAAACGGTACGCCCACATCGCGGGGGTGCGCGGCGACGCGGTGGCCGCGCAGGCGCTGGGGTTGAACAAGATCGTCAGCGAAGACTCGGTGCGCCGCGCACTCAAGGCCATAGAGCCGCAGGCGGCGCAAACGTGGATGCACCAAGCCTTGCAGGGCAGCGTGGCCCATGCGCTGGACCGTTCCTGGATACTGGACATGGACACCACCCTCAAGTCCTTGTACGGCCATCAGGAAGGTGCCGAGATTGGCTACAACCCACACAAGCCGGGCCGTCCCAGCCACGCGCTGCACACCTACTGGGTGGGCAACCTGCGCTTGGTGCTCGATATGCAAATGCGCAGCGGCAAACAGCATAGCTCGGGCCACGCCAAGGAGGGCTTGGGCAAGCTGCTCGATGAACGGGGCACACGCGGGCCGGCGCTGGTACGGGGGGACTGCGGCTACGGCAACCAGGACATCATCGAAGTGTGCGAAAAGCGGGATCGACGCTACCTGCTGCGGCTGCGAAAAACAGCCAACGTCAAGCGATTGATCGAGCGGCTGTTCAACCGCCAGGACTGGACGCAGGCCAGCGAGGCCAGTCAGGGCTGGCAGGCCATCGAAGACCATCTGCGTCTGTCGGGCTGGAGCAAGGAGCGCCGTGTGGTGGTGCTGCGCCGGCGCATCAAGCGCGACGTGGCGCTCACGGCCAAGCAGGGCGACAAAGGCCAACAATTGCTGGCCTTGGCGTTTGATGAAACCCAGGACGATGCGCAGCTCTGGGAGTACACCGTGCTGGTCACCGACGTGGCCTACGACTTGAACGCCATTGGGCAACTCTACCGCGACCGGTGCGACTGCGAGAACGGCTTTGACGAGTTGAAGAACCAATGGGGGTGGGGAGGTTTCAGCACGCAAGACATGCATCGCAGCGAACTCACCGCCAGGGTCGTGGCCCTGGTCTACAACTGGTGGAGCTGGTACGTGCGTGCGGCCAACCCACAGGCCCGGCGCGAAGCGCTGACCAGTCGACCGCTGCTGCTGGCAGCGGTGGGGCGAGCGGTGCATACGGGTGGGCAAACGCAGGTGTATCTCACGCCGATGCACGCCGAAGTGGGCCTGATCAAAAAGATGATCGCCAATATCCAAGCGGCTCTGGCCTACGTCAGAAGAGCTGCGGAGCAGTTGCCAAAACTCAACCGCTGGCACGCGCTGGTCGGCTGCATCTGTGAGCGAATCACCGGCCAAACCGTGCTGCCTACCCCGCCTCCCGCGCTTCAGGGGGCCGGGTAACTGCGGTTTTTAGGTTCAATGGCCTGGCGGTTACGCGCATCCAGCGAATCCAGAGGCAATCAGTTAGATTTCGTCATTGCTACCCGGAGGGAGCAACTTCCGCCACCCTACCCTCGGT
>CAISIP010000443.1 GCA_903885415.1 uncultured beta proteobacterium | reverse complement strand
TAGACGGTCACGTTCTTGCCGCCAGTCAGGCGCTCCAGGTCGATGCGGTGGCGACGGCCCTGAAACAGCATGTCAAAGCCGCCGTGCACCAGGCCCTCGCGGTGCATGCGCGCGCCCACGCCCGCTTCGTCGAGCAGGTCCACCGTCACCTGTTCCAGCACCCCGGCTCGAATGCGACCCAGCACATAGTCGGCGCTCTGGCGCTCGACGATCACGGTGGCGATTCCCGCCTGGTGCAGCAGTTGTCCAAGCAGCAGCCCCGAAGGACCCGCGCCGACGATGGCGACCTGGGTGCGCATGGTGGCAGTGGGCGTCCGTTGGTCAGGTTGTGGTGCGCTCGAGCATCACGACGATCAGCGATGCGATGCACAGCAGCATCGACAGCAGCTGCAGCGGTCCCAGCGGCTCGCCGTGCACGATGGCGCCAGAAAACATGGCAACGACCGGAACCAGCACCGACGACAGGCCGGCGATGTTGGCTGGCAGCAGGTAGACGATGGCGTTCCAGCAGACATTGCCGATGCACATCGGGATGACGGTGATCCAGACGATCGCCGCGATGCTCGGCCACGAGGGGACGAACCATTGGCCATCGCCCAATGCAATAGCCCCGGCAGTGACCGGTATCGCGCCGAGCAGCAGCTGCCAGCCGGTGAGCACCAGCACGGGAACGTCCACCTTGCCGCGTTTGATGATCAGGGTGCCGATCGCCCAGCCTATCGCCGACCCCAGGCCCAAAGCCAGGCCCAGAGGCGCTGCGGCGTAGGCCGAAAAGCTCGGCACCATCAGCAGTGCGACACCCGAGACACCGAGCGCCATCGCCATCAATAGGCGGATGCTGAGTCGCTCTCCGAGCACGATCCAGCCGATCAAGACCGACCACAACGGCATGGTGAATCCGAGCACCGCGGCCTGTCCGGAGGGGATCAGTACCGACGCATAGGTGCTGGTGATATTCCAAAGAATAAGATAGAAAAAAGTCGCCGCCGCGATGGTCTTCCAGTACCTGCGTGGTATGGGCAAGGCATCGCCACGCGCGCGCGCGATCGCCAGCAGCAGCAGCCCCGAGCCGGTCATGGCGAAGGCTCGGAAGGTCCACACCGAGATCTCGCGTACCGCGTAGCTGAACAGCGGCCAATTGGTTCCCCATACCAGGGTCAACGCCAGCAGCATGAAAAGTGCGCGCCGCGGAACCGCAGCGCGGGAAGCCGGCGGGTTGCCCGGTGGCGTGCTGGTTCTTTCGATCATGCCCAAGTATCGGGTCAAACCCCGAGGTGCTGTTCCATCAGTTCGGGGTGCGCATGCAGTTCGGCCGAACTGCCGTTGAACACCATCTGGCCCTTGACCAGGATGCAGTTGCGGTCGGTGATCGCGGTGACATGCTTCCAGTTCTTGTCAACAATCACGCTGCTGATTCCGCTTTCGCGGATGAGTGCGCAGATGCGCCAGATCTCGCGCGCAATCAGCGGCGCAAGCCCTTCGGTCGCCTCGTCGAGAATCAGCAGGTCGGGGTTGGTCAGCAGCGCGCGGCCAATGGTCAGCATTTGCTGCTCGCCGCCGCTGAGTTGTTGCCCGCCGTGATTCAGGCGCTCCTTCAGCCGCGAAAAGGTATCGAGCACGCGGCCATAGTTCCAGTCCAGACCCGCGCGCGCGCGCTGCCGCGCCGCCGCGGTACTGCCGGCGCGCGCCGCCATCTGCAGGTTTTCGGCGACGCTGAGGTTGCCAAAAATACCGCGGCCCTCGGGCACGTAGGCGACGCCCATCGATGCAATTTCGTAGGGCGCGCGGCCGGTCATCGGGATGCCCATGATGCGCACGCTGCCCGAGCGCGGCTTGACCAGGCCCATGATGCTTTTGAGCAGGGTGCTCTTGCCCATGCCATTGCGGCCCATCAGTCCGACCGTCTCGCCGGGAGCGACGGTGAAGTCGACGTTGCGAAGGATATGACTGGCGCCGTAGTAGGTGTTGAGCCCCTGGGCCATGACCAGATCGCCTGCCACCTCAGTGCTCCTCGCCAAGGTAGGCCGCCTGCACCATCGGGTCGGCTCGGATGTCGGCTGGACTGCCGCTCGCGATGACCTGGCCGTTGACCATCACCGTCAGGTGGTCGGCCAGCGTGAAGACAGCGTCCATATCGTGCTCGACCAGCAGCATCGCGTGCTCCTGCTTCAGGCGCAGCAGCAGTTCCACCATCTTGTGTGCCTCCGCGGCGCCCATGCCGGCCAGTGGCTCGTCGAGCAGCAGCACTTGCGGCTCGGTCGCCAGCGCCATCGCAATCTCGAGTTGGCGCTGCTCGCCGTGGCTGATCGTTCCGGCGATCGCGCCGTGACGGTGCGACAGCCCCGCGAGCGCGAGCGCGCCGGCGCAGCGCTCCCGCGCGCGCTGCGAGCGCGCCGCAGGCTGCAGCCAGTGCAAAGGGTTCCAGGGCTGCTGCGCCTCGCGTGACTGCGCGCCGAGGAAGGCGTTGTCCCAGACGCTAAAGGGCAGGAAGATGTTGGTCTTCTGGTAGCTGCGCCCCAGCCCGGCGCGAGACACCCGCTCCGGGCTCCAACCGGTGGTGTCCTGCCCACCAATCAAGACGCTTCCGGAGCTCGGCAGCAGGTCGCCCGACAGCAGGTTGGCCAGCGTGGATTTTCCGGCGCCGTTGGGCCCGATCACCGCATGGATGTGGCCGCGCCAGAGATCGACCGATACGTCGTCGACAGCGGCAAGGCCACCGAAGCGCCGGGTCAGATGGCGCGCGCTGAGAACGATCTCAGCCATGCTGCGACCGGTCCTCGCTGGCCGGTTCTACCCGGACCGACGGCTGCAGCAACCCGAGCACGCCGCGCGAGGCAAACAGCACCACCAGCACGATGAAGCTGCCCATCCACAGTTGCCAGTGCTTGCCCAGGTTGACGCTTCCGAGCTGCGGCAAGTCTTTGAGCAGGTGCAGCACCGTCTCGAAGGTGAAGGCGCCGACGATGGCGCCGGCGAAGTTGCCCATGCCGCCCAGAATCACCATCATGATCGCATTTGCGCTCATGTGAAAACCCATCAACTCGGGGTTGATGTAGCCGCTTTGCACGCCCCACAGGTAGCCCGCCAGTCCGGCCAGCGCGCCCGCGAGCGTGAAGGCGCTGAGCTTGTAGCCGAAGGTGCCGAATCCCATTGCGCGCATGCGGTGCTCGTTGACCCGGATTCCGGCCAGCGCGCGCCCGAAAGGGCTCCACAGCAGACGACGCAGAAAGAAATAGACCAGCAGCATCAGGGCGAGGGTGAAGTAGTACAGCGTAAGGGGGCTGTCCAGATCGAAAACCGTGCGCCCTGCTATCTCGGCGCCGGGCCTGAAGTTGATGTACAGGCCGTCCGATCCACCGAGCGCCTTGTTGTCGAAGAACAGGAAATACACCATCTGTGCAAAAGCCATCGTGACCATGATGAAGTAGATGCCATGCGTGCGCACTACGAAAAAACCGATCACCAGCGCAGCCAGGCCCGAGCCCAGAACGGCCAGGGGCAGCGTCCACCACAGGCCCACTGGCTCGCCTTGCGGTGTCAGAAAGGCCAGCGCGTAGCCCGCCAGGCCGAAGAAGGCAGCGTGGCCGAGCGACACCAGACCGGCAACGCCCTGCAGCAAGTCCAGGCTCATCGCCAGGATGGCCAGAATCATCATGCGCGTGACCATCTGGGCATAGAAGTCGCTGCCGACAAAGGGAAAAACCAGCAGCGCTGCCAGACCCAGGCCCAGCGCCACCCGCACCCCGCGCGGCAGCACCTCCATATGGGCTCTTGGCGCACTCATTGCTTGAACAATCCTTCGGGTTTCCACAGCAAAACGGCGGCCATCAGTATGTAGACCAGCATGCCGGCCGCCTGCGGCAGCAGTACCTTGCCGAAGGTGTCGACCAGTCCGACCAGCAGCGCCGAGATCAGCGCGCCGCGCACCGAGCCGATGCCGCCGATGACGACCACGACAAAGCACATGATCAGCACCTGCGAGCCCATGTTCGGGTAGACGCTCGAGACCGGCGCCGCAATGATTCCGGCCACTGCAGCCAGACCGACGCCCAAGGCAAAGACAAGTGCGTGGATGCGCTTGATGTTGATTCCGAGTGCCTCGGCCATGTCGCGGTTGAAAGCGCCTGCGCGTATTTTCATTCCCAGGCGGGTCTTGGAAATCAATAAGTACAAGCCAACGGCCAGCGCGATGCACAGGCCCGCCATGAATAGCCGGTACACCGGGTACGACAGGTTGTCGGTCAGGGGAATCGACGCCGCCAGCAGATCAGGCACCGGAACGCCGTGCACGTCGTCGCCCCACAGAATCGATCGCAGCTCTTCGAACACGTAGATCAGGCCAAAGGTCAGCAGCACTTGATCAAGATGGTCGCGGCGGTAGAAGTGGCGGAAAAGAAGCCACTCCAAACCGAGCCCGAACGCGACCGCGATGCCCACGCCGCCGATGATGGCCAGCGTCAGACTGCCGAATAGCGCACTGAGCGCGTAAGCCAGGTAGGCGCCCAGCATGTAGAAACTCCCGTGCGCCAGGTTCACCACGCCCATGATGCCGAATATCAGCGTCAGACCGGCCGCGAGCATGAACAGCAGCAGCCCGTACTGCACGCTGTTGAGCAGCTGAATGAGAAAGGTGGGGAGGTCCATCGGTCAAAAAAAAGCGGGAGGAAATACCTCCCGCGTTCGCACAGGCACTTAGGGCGGTCCCTCAGCCCATCTTGCAGCCGGCGCCGGAGTCCGCCAGCGCCTTGGCGGCAACGCCAATGACCTTGTTTTCCTTGTTCTCGACCACCCGCAGATAGATGTCCTGCACCGGGTTGTGCGACTTGCTCATCGTCCACTTGCCGCGTGGGCTGTCGATGGTCGCCGATTCCATGGCCTTGTACAGCGCCGCCTTGTTGGACAGGTCGCCCTTGACCGCGTTGGCGCCCTGCACCATGAGCAGGCCGCTGTCGTAGCCCTGTACCGCGTAGACGTCGGGCTGCATCTTGAAGGTCTTGGCGTAGGCCAGCCGAAAAGCCTTGTTGCGTGGCGTTTCGATTCCGTCGCCGTAGTGCAGCGTGGTCATCACGCCGTCGGCTGCTGGGCCTGCCGCGTCGAGAACGCCCTCGGTCAGGAAGCCGGAGCCGTACAGAGGAATCTTGCCCTTGAGCCCGGCTGCGGCATAGTCCTTCATGAACTTGGCACCGGCGCCGCCGGCGAAGAAACAGGCGACCGCGTCGGGCTTGAGCGCAGCCACTTCGGTGAGCAGCGCCTGGAACTCGACGTTCGGAAAAGGCAAACCGAGTTCCTTGACGATGGTTCCGCCTGCCGCGGTGTAGCTTTCTTTGAAGCCTTCGAAGGCTTCGTCGCCAGCGGCGTATTTCCAGGTGATCCAAACGGCTCTTTTGTGGCCCTTGGCGACCATGGCTGCGCCCAGCGCGCGGGTCGGTTGCGAATTGCTGAACGAGGTGCGAAACACATTGGGTGCGCACTGGCCGCGGGTGGCGATATGCACGCCGGCGTTGGGGATCAGGTTGAGGACGCCGCTGTCGCGCGCCACCTTGTGAATACCCATCTGCACGCCGGAGTGCACCGTTCCGACCAGCACGTCTACCTTGTCGCGCTGCACGAGTTTGGTCGCGTTCTCGATGCCCTTGGCGGGCTCGGATTCGTCGTCGACCTTGAAATACTCGATCTCGCGCCCTCCGAGCTTACCGCCCTGCTCGTCGATGGCCATGCGAAAGCCGTTTTCGATTGCGACGCCGAGCTGCGCGAAGGTGCCGGTGTAGGGCAGCATCAGGCCGACGCGAATCTTGGCGCCTTGTGCGCGCGCGGGCAGCAGCAGGCCGGTGGATGCGGCGCCGATCAAGGCGGCGCTACGGGTCAAAACCAGACGACGTGAAGTCATGCTTATCTCCTTGGGGAACAGGGTCGGATTATCGCTAAGCGGAATTCGCTGCAGCGATGCTAACGAAGTGGCGCAAAGGCGCAATAGAGGAAAACCCGACCTTGACTGTCGAATTGTTGAGGTTTAAACAATTTTCAGACGCGCCTCACCCGCCATGGCGCGCCACCCGGTCGTCGACGCCGGCTTGCAGCAGCTCGGCCGGAAAGGGCCGCAGGAACGCCATGCGCTGCTGCGCGCTGGCTTGCAGCCAGTCTAAGTAGGCGCCCTGCGGCAGCACCACGACCATTCTTTTCTCCTCGCCGGGCCGATGAAAGCAGCGCAGCAGCGGGTGTGCGTCGGCGTTGATGGTCAACAGCGTGTAGCTGCAGACGACGCTGCCGGCGGGCTCTTTCCATTGGGACCACAGTCCGGCCAGTCCCATCGGCTCGCCGTCGGCGCGCGCGATGCGCGTGGGCACCGCCTTGCCTGAGCGCCAGTCGGGTTCAAAAAAGGCGTCGGCGGGGACAACGCAGTGCTGGCGCTTGCTCCAGGCGTCGCGGAAACTGGGCTTTTCGTGCACGGTTTCGCTGCGCGCGTTGTAGGTGCTGCGCGCGAGCTTGCGGTCCCTGGCCCAGTGTGGCAACAGGCCAAAGACGCCGGTCAATGCCTCGATGTTCCCAGCCTTGCCCGCCGCCGGCGCCAAGCGCAGCATCAGGCCGCTGTAGCCCGGCCAGAGTTCGAACCGGCCGGTCTCTTCGGGCGGATAGACGCCGAACTGCCTGCAGAAGCGCTCGCGTTCCCTCACGGCCTGGTAATGGCTGCACATGCGCGAAGCACTTCAAGCGGTGTTTCGGTGGACGGGTCTGCGGTCGGCGCCGGCCCTTGCACGGCGCGATGTCCGCAGTCCGACCAGCGCCGCTGCGAGGACCACCAGCCAAGGCCAGTCCAGTGCGCCGCCGCCGGACTTTGCGGCAGCTGCGGCAGGTGCGGCTTCGACCGATGATGAAGCCGGCCCCGGTGCCACCACCACCGGGGCGGTGACCGTGATCGACACGCTGGTGGTCGCTACCGCGCCGGAACTGTCGGTCACGCTGAGTTGCACCGTGACGTTGCCAGGAGCCGTCGTGCCAAGCGTTGCGCTGCTGGCGTTGGTGACGCCGCTGAACGCTGCGATGGCCACGCCCGCAGTGATGCTCCACTGGTAGGCGGCGATGCTGCGGCCACCAAGCGCCGATGAGCCGGTGGCGTTGAGTTGGACCACGCTGCCGGCTTGTGCCGCGCTGCTCGATACCGTGATGATCGCCAAGGGCAAGGCGACTGCGGCGACGGCCTGCGCTGCGTCGAGCAGGCCCGCTCCGCAGGTGCTGGTGCTGCAGTAGCACTCTATTTGTTCGCGCCGTCCCGGCGCGTGGCAGGCGGTGACCGCAGCGTCGGCTCCGTCTTGGGGAAAGGCGCGCGCGCTCGATTGCAGCGCGGTTCTGACCTTTGCCGGGGTCAGGGTCGGGTTGGCCGACAGCATCAGACCGACAGTGGCGGCGACGATGGGTGCGGAGAAGCTGGTGCCCAGCGATGCGCTGGAAGAGCCGTCGCTATAGACGTTCTCGCCCGGCGTGGTGACCCCGAGGTTGGTCGTCGTCAGCAGCGGATACAGGCAGGTGCCGACCTGGTTGACGCAGTTTCCCGCCGGGGCCGAGATGGCCACCTCGGGACCCAGGCTCGAATAGCCCACCTTGGTGCCGGTGTGGCGCAAGCCGGCGACAGCGATCGCCCCGGGACAATTGGCCGGCGAGTCCACCGCCAGGCCGTTCGCATTACCGGCGGCAACGACGACGGTCACGCCGGCGGCGCCGAGCTCGGCGAGCACTTCTCGGTAGGGGGCGTCGCAGGAACCACTGGACCCCAGGCTCATGTTGATGACCCGCGCCGGGTGCGGGTTCACCAAATTGACGACCGTGCCGACGCCGACTTCGCTGCTGAGCGCAGCGGCCCAGCGCATGCCAGCGATGATGTCGGAGTCATAGCCGCCGCAACGCCCCAGAACCCGCACCGGCAGCAGCATCAGGTTGCGACCAATGCTGGCCATGCCGATTCCGTTGTCGGTGGCCGCGCCGATCAGCCCGGCTACCTGCGTTCCGTGCCAGCTGCTGTGGCTCGCCGGTTCGCCGGCAGAACATTCGTTGGCGTTGTTCCAGTCGCCGGGATCGCTGGCGTCGGCGTCGCGGCCGCCGCCGTCATTGGCGGTCGTGGTGTCGTCGATGAAGTCGTAGCCCGGATGCAGTTTGCCGGCGAGATCCGGATGGTCTAAGCGCACGCCGGTATCGAGCACCGCTACGGTGATGGACGCAGACCCGTTGGTGATGGCCCAGGCTCCGACGGCATTGATTGCGGAAATCGCGGCGCCTTCGGGAGCCCGCAAGTACCACTGGCCGACGGTGGGGGTTATGGTCGTTTGCCCCGGCCCCAGGTAGGGGTCGTTGGGGAGCGCGCGGATGCGCCGACGTCGGTCCGGGACGGCCCATTCGACCTCCGGGTGGGTCGCCAGCCGTGTGGCAAGCTGTGTCGAAGACAGGCCGTTGGCGCGCAGCCCCTGCGTGCGCGGCCCGAGTACGCGGCCATTGGCCAGTGTCAGTCGCAGTTGCTGCGACAACGCTGCAGCGTGCTGGGGCCTTGGCGATCCTGCGCGTGCGCCAGAGCGAGTCAGCGCGCCGTCGCGGTACTTGATGATCACCCGTGCGTTGGAGGGGTCCTCCTGCGCCGCCACCGCACGGGCGAACGGCGGTGCGATCCCCTCGCCAGCCAGGGCGGGAAACCCGAACGCAGCGCTAGCCGCTACTATGAGCAGCAGGGTTCGAATCGCGATCGTGAAGGCCCGCATAGGGGAGATTGTCGGTGCGACTCGAATGCCTCAGCGCGCAGTCGCGCTCGCGGGACGGGCAGGCAGCCGCCGGCGCTGCTCGGCCTTCAGTTCGCGCAGGAAGCCGGTTTCGCCCGACAGCTTTTGCAAGGCGGCCGAGCAGCTTGCTTTGTCCTCGCATTGAAGCGTCATGGCAAATCGTTTCGGTGTCAGCGCACGCACATCGGTGACAGGCACGCCGGCGACCGCTGTGGCGCGCTCGGCGAAGGCTGCCTTGTCGGGCCAGTCTGCCGCGGTACGAACGACCAGACGCCGCCCCTTGGCGTCCTGCTGCGTGGCCGGGGAAGCGCAAACGCTGGCGGCCAGCGCCAAGGCAAGTGCGAAGCAGCCGGTCGGCCGCAATGGTCTCATGGGCGCGATGCTAGCATCGCTTTGTGAAGGGCTCCTGGCATGCGCCGAGTTCTCCCGCTGCGACAATCGGCAGCATGCGCCTGCGCGACCTGCTGGACCAATTGCTGATGACGGCCTACCGATGGTCAGGGTATGTGCTGCGCAATTGGGCTGACGACGCTGCACTGCTTGCGTTGGTGTTTTGCTAAGACGCCCTTGTAAGGCCGCTTTACCCCGCCCCGTCCGCCCTGCGCTGGCGCCAAACAGCAGCGCCTGAGGAAACCAGCATAATTCCGCGGTCGCCGCAAGCCGTTAGCAATTGGGCACCGGATGCCCATGACCATCCTGCCCGGGGCGATGTATGGATCCTGACTACAACAACCTGAAGGAGACGCTATGGAACTAGGCATGATCGGTTTGGGCCGTATGGGCGGCAACATTGTCAGGCGGCTGATGCGCCATGGACACCCTTGTGTGGTGTACGACACCAACACAGCTGCGGTGGTGCAGCTCGGGGGCGAGGGGGCAAGCACCGCTAAGGATATGGCGGACCTGGTTCACAAGCTCAGCCGGCCGCGCGCGGTATGGGTGATGCTGCCGTCGGGCCCCATCACCGAGGCCGCGGTAGTTGCTCTGGGTGAACTGCTTGAGCCGGGCGACTGCATCATCGACGGCGGCAACTCGAACTTCAAGGACGACGTGCGACGCGCCCAGGCACTGGAGCCCAAGGGCATCCATTACATCGACGTGGGAACCAGCGGCGGCGTCTGGGGACTCGAGCGGGGTTATTGCCTGATGATTGGAGGCGACAAGGCGTCGGTGGAGCGACTCGATCCGATTTTCAAGACGCTCGCTCCCGGCATTGGATCCATCGAAAAAACGCCTGCGCGCGGGGTTCGCAAGTCGACCGCCGAAGACGGCTACCTCTACACCGGTCCCGCCGGGTCGGGCCATTTCGTAAAGATGGTCCACAACGGAATCGAGTACGGCCTGATGCAGGCCTACGCTGAGGGGCTCGATATTCTCAAGGGCGTGGCCCAAGAAAGCGTTCCGGCAGAGCGGCGCTACAACCTGGACTTGGCCGAGATCACCGAGCTGTGGCGCCGCGGCAGCGTGGTGTCGTCCTGGCTGCTGGACTTGAGCGCCAACGCGCTGGCCGAAGACCCGCAACTGAGCGGATTTTCCGGCCATGTGGACGATTCAGGCGAGGGCCGCTGGACGATCCAGGCGGCTATCGAGGAGGCGGTTCCGGCCGACGTGCTGACGGCCGCCCTCTACACCCGATTTCGCTCGCGCCAGGACCATACTTTTGCGGAAAAGCTGCTGTCGGCGATGCGCAAACAGTTCGGCGGCCACCAAGAACCCGGGAAAGGCTAAGCATGGCCACCGCCCACGAGATTGAGCACGAGGCCATACCGCACGGCCAGCAGGCGCCGTCGTGCACTATGGTGATCTTCGGCGCCGCCGGCGACCTTACCAAGCGCTTGCTGATACCGGCGCTCTACAACCTGGCGCGTACCGAGTTGCTGCCTGCGGACTTCGCGCTGATAGGCGTTGACCGCTTGGAAATGTCCGACGCCGCCTACCGCCAGCACCTCGACGACGCGGTGCGTGCATTTGCCTCGGACAAGCATTATTCGCAGGCGCTTGACGAGAGCCACTGGGCTGAACTGCTCAAGCGCATCCGCTATTTGCAGGGCGATTTTGGCGACGCGTTGGCGTATGGGCGGCTGCGCGAGAAGCTCGCCGCGGTGCGCAAGGACCAGGTCAGCAGCGACAACGTTCTGTTCTATCTGGCAGTCGGTGCGCGCTTCTTTGGTGGCATCGTCGACCATCTCGGCCAGGCCGGGCTCGTCACCGAGAGCCAGGCCGGCTGGCGCAGGGTGGTGGTCGAAAAGCCCTTCGGCCATAACGTCGATTCGGCGCGCGCCTTAAACGCGCAACTGCGCCGCAGCCTGGGCGAGCGCCAGATCTACCGGATGGACCATTTCCTGGGCAAGGAGACGGTGCAAAACATCATGCTGATGCGTTTTGCCAATGCCATCTTCGAGCCGCTTTGGAACCGCGACCATATCGACCATATCCAGATCACCGTGGCTGAAACCGTGGGAGTGGAAAGCCGCGCCGGGTTTTACGAGGGAACCGGCGCCATGCGTGACATGGTCCCGAACCATGTGTTCCAACTGCTGGCC
>CAISIP010000442.1 GCA_903885415.1 uncultured beta proteobacterium | reverse complement strand
TGCCGGGGTACATCAGGTGGTACCCGCGCTCGGCGTCAAGCGGGACTGCGTCGCCGCATTGCAGCGCAAAGGGCCGCGAATGCGCGCCGGCGCAGACGGCCACATAGTCGAAACCGGCGGCGCCGGCGGCGGTGTGCACCAGCACGCCTTGGGCCTGCGGCTCGATACGCTGTGCGGCGACACGCTCGACGCGCAGTCCCGAGCGCAGCAGCCAGCTTTGCAATGTGTTCAGAAAAGCCGAGGGATCCGACAGAAACCAGGAGCCCGGGAACAGGATGCCGCGCTCGAAAATCGGCGCGAGCTGTGGCTCAAGCTGCCGCACCTCCTCGGGGTCGACAACCCTGCATTCGATGCCCAGAGAGCGACGCAGCGCAAGCTTGGGTTCCGACGCCCGGTAGGCCGCCGCGCCCGAATACAGATACAGGCACTCGCTGCGCCGAACGAATGGATCCAGTCCGGCCTGCGCGACCATCTCGGTATAGCCCGCCTGTGCCCGGGCCAACAGCGCGGCCAGCGCCGTCGCCGAGGCGGCGTAACGCTTGTGCGTCGAGCTGATCAGGAAGCGCGCCAACCACGGCGCGAGCTGCGGCAGGTAAGCCCAGCGCAAGCGCAGCGGGCTGTCACCCGACAGCAGGTAGCGCGGCAGGTCGCGGAACACCGATGGGTTGTTGACGGGGATGCAGGCGTAATTGGCGAAGGTGCCGGCATTGCCAAAGGAAGCGCCCCCGGCGGCGCCCGCCGGGTCGAAAACGCTGACCTGATGGCCGTCGCGCATCAGCCAGTAGGCCGCGGACAGCCCCACAAAACCTGCGCCCAGCACCGCTACCTTGGCCATCCGTTTGCTCCAAACCGTTCAACATGAAGCCGCCCGGCGCGGCCGGCCTTGCTCACAGGGCTGCTTTGGGCCATCACAGTGGCTGCAGCCAGCGGGACTCGGTCAGCGTCGGGACACCCCATGTGCAGCCCTCTGTCAACTCCGGGCCGGAGCGCCGGAGGCAATGCCCATGTCCTGCAGCGCCAGCGCCACCGCATGCACCGCCTGTTCGATCTCGGTCGGACCGATGGCGCCTATGCAGCCGACGCGAAAGGTCTCCAGCGTCGTCAGCTTGCCCGGGTACAACAAAAAGCCGCGCCTCCGCGCGGCGGCGTAAAAGGTCTTGAAGTCGTAGCGCGCGTCGGCGGGGGCATGAAAGGTCACGATGATCGGCGCCTGAACCGCCGGGTCCAGAAAAGGCTTGAATCCCAGGGCGGCCATTGCGGCGACCAGCGTCTCGTAATTGCGCGTGTAGCGTGCGAGCCGGGCCGGCTGGCCGCCCTCTTCCTCGAACTGCGCGATCGCTTCATGCAGTGCCACCACCACATGGGTGGGCGGCGTGAAACGCCATTGGGTGGTCTTTTCCATATACAAATACTGGTCGTGCAGGTCCATCGCCAGCGACTGGCTGTTGCCCGCACAGCCGTCGAGGATGGCCTTTCGGATAAAGACGAAACCCATTCCCGGAACGCCTTCAAGGCATTTGCCGCTGGCCGCCACCAGTGCGTCGAAACGGGTCTTGCGCGCGTCGATTTCCAGTGCGCCAAATGAACTCATGGCGTCGACGATAAGCCCCTTGCCGTTGCGTGCGCAGACGTCAGCGACCGCCTGCAGCGGGTTGAGAACGCCGGCGCCGGTCTCGCAGTGAATCAGCACCACATGGCTGATGCTGGCGTCGCCGCGCAGCGTGTGCTCCAGGTCACCAGCGGACACTGGCTGCGCCTCGTCGAAAGGCATCAACGTGCAGCGCCGGCCCATCAGCGTCGTCAGCCGGGCCGCGCGCTTGCAGTAGGCGCCGTTATCGAGCACCAGCACATGGCCATCGCGCGGCACCACCGTGGCAATGGCGGCCTCGACGCTGAAGGTTCCGCTGCCCTGCAGCGGGACCACCACATGCGATTCAGCGCCGTGCACGATCGCCAACAGGCTCTTGCGCACGCTGGCGGTGACGGCGTTGAAGTCTGCGTCCCAGGATCCCCAGTCCCGGAGCATCGCGAGCTTGGTGCGCAAGGTGGTGGTCAGCGGACCGGGGGTCAGCAGAATCTTGTCTCTGTCCATGGTGGAGCCTCGCGTGGATGGGTCAGGCCATAGGCCTTTGCTGGAGCAATTGGACTTGCAGGCTCCGACTTTGTCAATTGTTTTTTGTAGATTGTTGACAACTTGGAGATTTGTGCTTCAATAGGCGGCATGAGCCTTGCCGCACATCCGACCATTGCCCTGCTACAGAGCAATTCGCTGACCATGGTGGTTCAGCAGGAGATTGAGCGGGCGATTCTGGCCGGCGAATACCGGCCCGGCGCCAAGCTCAACGAGGCCGCGCTCGCGCTCGGCCTCGGCGTGTCGCGCGGCCCGGTGCGCGAGGCCTTTCGGATGCTCGACGAGGCGGGTCTGGTGCGCACCGAAAAGAACCGCGGCGTGTTCGTACGCGACATCCCGATTGACGAGGCCGTCGAGATCTACGAGCTGCGCGCGGCGATGGAGGAGTCGGTCGGCAGGCGTCTGGCGCAACACATGACGGTCGCACAGCGCCAGGAGGCCGAGGCCATCGTGCAGGCGATGGAGCAGGCGGTTGTGCAGCGCGACGCCAACGCCTACCACCTGCTAAACCTGCAGTTCCACGACCGTCTGGTCGAGATGGCCGGCAACCGCAAGCTGGCATCCGTCTACCGCAAGCTGGTCAAAGAGATCGCGCTGTTTCGCCGCATGAATCTGGCCGACGAAAGCCTGCTGCCAGCGTCGGCGCAGGCGCACTGGGACCTGCTGCGCGCCATCCAAAGCCGCAACCCCGAGGCCGCAGGCCGCGCACTGTTCGAGCACGCGATGCACAGCATGGCGCGCATGGTCGACAACGACCTGGCCCGCCGCGCCCTGTCTGGCGAATCCGACACCTGAAGGAAAGCACCGATGTTGCATGTGAACTCCCGCAGCTACAAGTTGCCCAGCTTGCCCACCGTCGTCGTCTGCATCGACGGCTGCGAGCCCGACTACCTGGCGCAGGCGGTGGCGGGCGGCCATATGCCCTGGCTCAAGCGCACGCTGGCGCTGGGCAGCGGCCTGATCGCCGACTGCGTGGTGCCGACCTTCACGAACCCCAACAACCTGTCGATCGTGACCGGTGCGCCGCCCAGCGTGCACGGCATTTGCGGCAACTATCTGTTCGACACGGCGAGCGGAACCGAGGTGATGATGAACGACGCCAAGTGGCTGCGCGCGCCCACGCTGCTC
This sequence comes from uncultured beta proteobacterium, assembly GCA_903885415.1. Taxonomy (GTDB): domain Bacteria; phylum Pseudomonadota; class Gammaproteobacteria; order Burkholderiales; family Burkholderiaceae_C; genus CAISIP01. The sequence goes on along the minus strand of CAISIP010000442.1, from coordinate 653 downwards.
GCGGCGTTGGCCGACGCCGGCAAGTCGGTCGCCGTCATAACCGCCAAGGACAAGCTGCGCAGTCTGCTCGGCCACAAGCTGCGCGGCATCTGCTTCTCGGCCGAAAAGGCCGACCAGGTGAGCCTGGCCGACAACGGCATCGCCGACGTGCTCGCCCTGGTCGGCAAGCCGGTTCCCAGCGTATACAGCGCCGAGCTGTCGGAGTTTGTCTTCGCCGCCGGCGTCAAGCTGATGCAGCGCGCCAGACCCGACCTGATGTACCTCTCGACCACCGACTACATCCAGCACAAGCACGCACCCGGTACGCCGGGCGCCAACGCCTTCTACGCGATGATGGACGGCTACCTCGGCCAACTCGAGGCGATGGGCTGCGTGATCGCGCTGACCGCCGACCACGGCATGAATGCGAAGGTGGCGATGGACGGCACGCCGGCTGTGGTCTACCTGCAGGACTGGTTCGACGCCTGGCTGGGCGCGGCCACCGCGCGCGTGATACTGCCGATCACCGATCCCTATGTGGTGCACCATGGCGCGCTCGGCTCCTTCGCGACGGTCTACCTGCCGCAGGATGTCGACCCTGCGGCGGCCTGCGCGCGGCTGCAGGCGCTTGCGGGCATGGAGCTGGTGCTCACGCGCGCGCAGGCGGCCGAGCG
>CAISIP010000441.1 GCA_903885415.1 uncultured beta proteobacterium | reverse complement strand
GCGTCGACCCGGTCGAGCTGCGTCGCCAGCGCCGGCAACAGCGCGTCGTTGAGCGCCTGCACCATCGTCGCGTCCTGATAGCGCGAAGCCGGCTCCGGGTAGGCCAGCGCATCGCGCAGCGACGTATCGGGGAAATACGGATGCTGCGGGATGAACATCGCGTCATGGTTGCGCGCCACCGCGCCGCTGGCAAAGGGCCAGATGCCGGCGAGCGCGCGAAACAGCGTCGACTTGCCGCTGCCCGAGGGGCCGTGCAGCAGCACGCGCGCGCCCGGCTGCGCCTGCACGCTGGTGTGCGACAGCAGCAGCGCGCCGCCGGGCAGCGCCAGGTTCAGCTTCGCAATATCGATCGCTGCCGACTCGCTGTGCGCCAGCGCCGGGTTGTCCCGTGTCGCTGCGCTGATCGCATCGTCGAAGCCGGTCAGGCGGTCGGTGGTCGCGCGCCATGCCGCCAGGTTGGCGTAGTTGTCGATGAACCAGCTCAGCGCGTCCTGCACCCGGCCGAAGGCGGAATTTATCTTCATCAGGTCGCCGAGCTGTATCGCGCCGCTGAAAAAACGCGGCGCTGCGACGACCATCGGAAAGACCACGGCCGCCTGGCCAAAGAAACTGGTGAACCAGATCAGGCTTTTCTGTGCCCTTATCAGCGCGATGTAGTTGGCCAGCACCGCGGCAAAGCGGGTCTGCAGGTGCGACTGCTCGACCGCCTGACCGCGGTCGAGCGCTATCGCCTCGCTGTATTCCCGCACCCGCACCATCTGGTGTCGGAAGTCCGCCTCGCGGCGCTGCTGCTCGAAGTTCAGCGCGATCTGCGGCCGGCCGATGTAGTGCGTGATCACGCTGCCGCACAGGCAATACAGCAGCGCCATCCAGACCATGAAGCCGGGGACGGCGTAACGGCTGCCGTTGAAGTCAAACGCGAAGGCGCCCGACAGCGCCCACAGGATGCCGACAAAGCTCGCCAGCGTCACGCTCGCGTTGAGCAGCCCCATCGTCAGCGAAACGCTTTGCGCGGTGAACTGGTTCACGTCTTCGGCGATGCGCTGGTCGGGGTTGTCGGTTCTTGGCGCGTCGTCGGCTGCCCCGTTGGCCGGCTCCAGAAAGCGCCCGAGCTCGAGCCGGTAAAAAGCGTTGCCGGCGAGCCAGCGCGAAAGGTAGTAACCGGTCATCCACTTGCGCCAGTTCATCTCGAGCAGCTGCGTCAGGTAGAAGCGGTAGACGGCAATGATGATCGCCGCCAGCGCGATGCCGGCGAACTGGACGATCTGGCTCCAGAAAACCGCCTCGTCCTTGTTTTGCAGCGCGTCGTAGAAAACGCCGTACCAGTCGTTGAACAGCACGGCCATGAACACCGAGCCCAGGTTCAGCGCGACGATGGCGGCGAACAGCGCGCGCGCGCGCCATTTTTCCTGCGACTGGAAGTAGGGCGCCGACAGGCGCAGCACCCGCACGGCAAAAACCTTGAAGCGGGCCAGCTTGGTGAAAAAATCCATTCGGGTGCCTTCGGTCTGGAAGCTTCAGGGCGGCGGGTTCGAGATGCCGCTGGCGACATGGCCCGAGGGCACATGCTGCGCCGCCGACTCGATGTGGCCGGTCTGGTCGTCGAAGAAGAAATCGGGCTCGAACTCGCGCAGGAATTCGCCCTTGTCCAGGCCGCCGAGGAACATCGCCTCGTCGACTTCGATGTTCCAGTCCATCAGCGTGCGGATCGCGCGCTCGTGCGCCGGCGCGCTGCGCGCAGTGACCAGCGCGGTGCGGATGCGCATGCGCGGCGTTCCCTCCTGCTGCAGCCGCTGCAGCGCCTGCAGCAGCGGCTTGAACGGGCCCGCCAGCAGCGGCTGCGCCGCCTTCTCGGACTCGTGCTGCTGGAAGGCGCTCAGCCCGTGGGTCTGGTACACCCGCTCGGCCTCGTCGCTGAACAGCACCGCGTCGCCGTCGAAGGCGATTCGGATCTCGTTGGGATGCGCCGCGCTGGCGTGCGCCGAATGCGGATAGACCTGCGCCGCCGGTACGCCCGCCTGCAAGGCCGCGCGCACGTCGCTCAGGTGCGCCGACAGGAACAGGTTCGCGTGCAGCGGGCGCAGGTAGCGCCAGGGCGGCTGTCCGCGGGTGAAGCTGCCGCGCTGTATCGACAGCCCGTAGTGCTTGGCCGAGCGGAACACGCGCATGCCCGACACCGGGTCGTTGCGCGACAGGATCACCACCTCGACGGGCTGGCTTGGCGGCGCGCCGCCGCCGGGGGCTTGCGACTCTGGCGCGTCGTTGAAAGCCAGCAGCTTGCGCACCAGCGAGAACGCGACTCCCGGCTTGGCCGGCTGGTCGAGCCGCTGCAATTGCAGCGCCATGTAGGCGCGGTCCCGGTGCAGGCCCTGCCCGAGCTCGAAGACCTGGTTTTCTTCCTCGAAGTCGAACAGCGCGCGCGACGAAATGGCCACCACCAGCTTGCCTTGCAGGCTGGCGCTCATGTCTGCTGCCGCAGGAACAGCCGGTAGGCCGGGTTGTCGGTTTCTTCCACGCAGGGATAGCCCAATTGCGCCAGAAAGGCGGCAAAGGCCCGGTTGTCGGCAGTGGGAACCTGAAGGCCGACCAGAATGCGGCCGTAGTCGGCGCCCTGGTTGCGGTAATGAAACAGGCTGATGTTCCAGCCCGGTCGCATCAGGCTGAGAAAAGCCATCAGCGCCCCGGGGCGCTCGGGAAAGACGAAGCGCAGCAGCCGCTCATCGGCGGCCAGCGCCGAGTGGCCGCCGACCATGTGCCGCAGGTGGTCCTGCGCCAGATCGTCGTGCGTCAGGTCGAGGGTGTGGAAGCCGTGGCGGCTGAAGTTGGCGGCTATCTTCACGCTCTCGCCGCGCCCGTGCGTGGTCAGGCCGACGAAGACATGGGCCTGCGCGGCGCCGCTGATGCGGTAGTTGAACTCGGTCACGTTGCGCGCATCGCCGGGCAGCGCGCCGATCAGCGCGCAAAAGCGCTTGAAGCTGCCGCGTTCTTCTGGGATGGTGACCGCGAACAGCGCCTCGCGCTCCTCGCCGACCTCGGCGCGCTCGGCGACGAAGCGCAAGCGGTCGAAGTTCATGTTCGCGCCGCACAGGATCGCGCAATAGGTTTCGCCCTTGCGCCGGTGCGCCGCCACATACTGTTTGATCGCCGCCACGCCCAGCGCGCCGGCCGGCTCGACGATGCTGCGGGTGTCGACAAAAATGTCCTTGATCGCCGCGCAGACCGCGTCGGTGTCGACGCTGATGAACTCGTCCACCAGATCGCGGCAGATCCTAAAGCTCTCCTGGCCAACCAGCTTGACCGCCGTACCGTCCGAAAACAGGCCGACCTCGGCCAGCGTGACCCGCTTGCTGGCGGCTACCGACTGGCGCATCGCGTCGGAATCCTTCATCTGCACGCCGATGAGCCGCACCTCCGGGCGCACCGCCTTGATGTAGTTCGCAACGCCGGCCATCAGCCCGCCGCCGCCGATGGCCACGAACACCGCGTCCAGCGGCCCCTGGTGCTGGCGCAGTATTTCCATCGCCACCGTTCCCTGGCCCGCGATCACCTCCGGGTCGTCGAAAGGGTGCACAAAAGTCAGGCCCTGGCGCTCCTGCAGCAGCACCGCGTGCGCATGGGCGTCGGAGTAGCTGTCGCCGTGCAGGACGATCTCGGCGCCCAGCGCCCGCACCGCATCCACCTTGAGCGCGGGTGTGGTGGTCGGCATCACCACCACGGCGCGCGAGCCGAGCCGGTGCGCGCCCAGTGCAACGCCTTGCGCGTGGTTGCCGGCCGAGGCGCAGATCACGCCCTTTTTCAGCTGCTCGGGGCTGAGCTGCACCATCTTGTTGTAGGCGCCGCGCAGCTTGAAGCTGCGCACCGGTTGCTGGTCCTCGCGCTTGAGCAGCACCTTGTTGTGCAGGCGCCGGCTCAGGTTTTTCGCCGGCTCCAGCGCCGACTCGACGGCCACGTCGTAGACGCGGGCGGTCAGTATCTTGGTGAGGTAGTCGGCAGGGCTGAGGTTCTTTTTTTTCATCGGGCGTGGGCGCTGGTCTGTGATGATAAGCGCCCGCGTTGGCGCGCCGATCGCCTGCGGTGGCAGAATCGGCGCCGGCGCTGCGCCGCCGATCGAACCCACAAGGAACAACCACCATGGAATGCACAGTCAGCTGGACCGGTGCCGCGGGAACGCGCTCCGGCATGGGCTTCTTGGCCGAGACCGCAAGCGGCCACACGCTGGTGATGGACGGCGCCCCCGACGCCGCCAAGCCTGAGAACGGCGGCCAGAATCTGGCGCCGCGACCGATGGAAACCCTGCTCGCCGGCGCCGGCGGCTGCACCGCCTACGACGTGGTGCTGATCCTCAAGCGCGGGCGCCACGATGTGCGCAGTTGCTCGTGCAAGCTCAGCGCGCAGCGTGCCGAGACCGACCCGAAGGTGTTCACCGCCATCCACCTGCACTTCAGCGTCTCGGGCAAGGGCATTCCGCAGGCGGCGCTCGAGCGCGCGATCGCCATGAGCCACGACAAGTACTGCTCGGCGACCATCATGCTGGGCAAGACCGCCGCCATCACCACCAGCTTCGAACTCAGCGAAGCCTGATCGCGCGGCGGTCGCAGCGGCCCGCCCAAAGGGGCCGGTTCGGTCTCAGATCCGGTACGCGACGCGGGTCATCAGCTTTGCCGCCGCGCGCATCAGCCCCCGGACCGGCTCCGGCAGCGTGATGGCGCCAGCGCGCCGGGCGTCGCGCGCGTGGCGCGCCTCGTCGTCTTGCATCTGCGCGACGATGGCGCGCGACGCGTGGTCGCCGGCCGGCAACAGCGCCAGGTGGCTTTGCAGGTGCGCCTGCACCTGCTCCTCGGTCTCGGCCACAAAGCCCAGGCTGACCGCATCGCCCAGGCGCGCGGCCAGCAGCCCCAGGCCGAAGGCGCCGGCGTACCACAGCGGGTTGAGCAGCGAGGGCCGGGCGCCGAGCTCGTCCATCCGCTGGCGGGTCCAGGCCAGGTGGTCGCTCTCCTCCTGGCCGGCCGCCTCGAAGTGCCGGCGCAGCCCCGGGTTGCGGGTGCCCAGGGCCTGCGCTGCGTAAAGCGCCTGCGCGCAGACCTCGCCCACATGGTTCACCCGCATCAGCGCGCCGGCGTTGGTGCGCTCGGCCGCGTCCAGCGTGCTGCCATGGTCGGGCAGCGTCGGGCAGGGCCGGCTGGCGCGCGGGCTGGCAAACAGCGTCCTCAAGGCGGCGTCTGCCGTGCCGATGAATGCGTCGGTTGCGCTGGTGTGCATCGATATCTCCCATTTGCACCGGCCTGCGGCTGCGCCGGCGCCCTGTGTCCGCACACCGGGGCCTCAAGCGACGCGCCGATCTGCCGATGTATCGAGGATACAGCCTTGCGCAGCTTGGCCCTGCCTTGCGAAGGCGAAGAGAACCATGCCCGGGCGGCCCGGCGCCGGTTGGGCGAGGGGGCGTCGTGCCCCCTCAGGCCGCTGCCATCCTGCTCCCGGGCCGGATTTTGTGGCGAGCCTGCAACAAAACCCCCGCTTTCACCGCCCTCCGGTGGCAAATGCTTTGCCAAATCCCGCCCGCTCTGTTGCAATGACCTCAGCTTCCTGGAGAGGGAGGTTGGCCCGGGGATCCGATGTTGATTCTTCCGCCGGAGCCCTTTGTTTAACCCTGGAGAAATCTTGACATGAAAAAATCACTAGTAGCAATCGCTGCGCTGGCCACCGTTGGCGCGGCCTTCGCCCAATCGTCTGTCACCCTGTATGGTCGCATGGACATGGAAGTCACGAGCAAGGTCTACACCTCGGCTGCTGGCGTCAAGAGCGACGCCGGCATGATGTTGCAAAACGGCGGACTGCTTAACAGCCGCTGGGGCATGACGGGCACGGAAGACCTCGGCGGCGGCATGAAAGCCATCTTCACGCTGGAAAGCGGCTTTCGTCCTGACGACGGCATCATCGGCACCGGCGGCGGCGGCGTTCACCATCCCTCCCCCGCAGCGGGACAGGCGCTGCTGTTCGGACGCGTCACCCAGGTCGGTCTGACCGGCGGCTTCGGAACCATCAAGGCAGGCCGCGGCTACGCAGCCTATGACAGCTCGACCGGCGTGGGCGACTCGCAAGGCGCGACCAACTACACCCCGTACACCCTGGTGATCAACGGCGGCATGACCGGCCTGCCATCGGTCCACGGTGACGGCGGCACCGGCGGCCCCGGACGCGTCAGCAACTCGATCAACTACATCTCGCCGACCGTCAGCGGCTTCAGCGGCCAGTTCACCTGGTCGCCTGGCGAGAACAAGACCGCGACGACCGACGCGTCGAGCTACACCGGCTTTAACGTGATGTACTCGAACGGCCCGCTGAGCCTGGCTTTTGGCCAGGAGTCGGTAGCCCCGTCCGTTGGCCCGACCAACTCGGCCTACCTGATCCAGGGCAACTATGACCTGGGAATGGCCAAGGTCTACGCGCTGTACAAGAACGCTGAAATGGGCGCCGGCGCGCTGGCTACCAACTACTACACCATCGCCGGTAAGGACGACGGCTACGGTTTTGGCGTGAAGATCCCAGCGGGCCCGGCCAATATCCAGCTCTCCTATGCCACGATGAAGACCACCAAGACCGGTATGGCTGTGGCCCAGGAAGTGAGCGCCTTTGGTGCCACCGTCGAGTACCCGCTGAGCAAGCGGACCATGGCTTATGCTGAAATGGTCAACATGAAGGGCACCGCAGCAGGCGCTGTCAAGCCGGCAGAAGCCAAGCAGGAAAACTTCGGCGTGGGCCTGGTCCACAAGTTCTGATGCGGCTGCTGGCCTGATGCCAGCGTGCGTGTTTGATCCAAGAGTCCCTGCCGTGGCGACACGGCAGGGCTTTTTTTTGGCTGCGTGCCGTCCGGGAACACCTGCTTGAAAATGTCCCGCATCTTCTGCCAAACCGGACCGCGGCTGGCCGCCGTCGGCTTGGCGATTGCGCTGTCGGGTTGCGCGGCGCTGTCGCCGGGCTCCCGCACGCTGGCGGCGCGGCCGCAGTCCGAGGCGCCCGTGCCTGGCCTGCTTGACCCGGTGGTGCTGTGGCAGCAGCAGAATTTTCCCGGCAAGCGCGCCACCCAATACCGCCCCGATCGGGTCGGAAACCGCGACGCCACGCACGCGCTGGCCGTGTCGTCGGCGAGCATGCTGCGACGCAGCGTGCGCATCGAACCCGCCGAGCTCGGCGCGCTGCGATTTTCCTGGCGGGTTCCGGCGCTGATCGCGTTGGCCGACCTCGGCGACCGCAATCTGGCCGATTCGCCGGTGCGCGTGGTGCTGGCTTTCGAGGGCGACCGCTCGCGGCTCTCGGCGCGCGACGCGATGCTGTCCGAGCTCGCGCATACGCTGACCGGCGAGCCGATGCCCTACGCCACGCTGATCTATGTCTGGTGCAACCAGCGGCCGAGCGAGAGCGTGATTCACAGCCCGCGCACCGCCCGTGTGCGCAAGCTGGTGATGGAGTCGGGGCCGCAGCGGCTGGGCCGCTGGCTCGACTATGAACGCGACATCCGCGCCGACTTCGAAAAGGCCTTCGGCGAGCCGCCCGGCGCGCTGGTGGCCGTCGGCATCATGACCGACACCGACAATACCGGCGAGACCGCGCAGGCCTGGTACGGCCCGGTTGCGCTCGGCACCGCCACCAAAGGAAATTGATGCACCTATCCGACCCCCCACGCCTGCGTGTCAGCGGGCGCGCCTTCGCGCACATCGCGCGCTTTCATCCCGAGCTGACGGCGCTGCGGCGCGACCTCCATGCGCACCCCGAACTCGGCTTCGAGGAGCACTACACGGCAGCCCGGGTGGGCGAGGCGCTGCGGCTGTGCGGCGTCGACGAGGTCCACACCGGCATCGGCAAGACCGGCGTCGTCGCGCTGGTGCGCGGGCGGCGCCACGCCAGCGGCAGGATGACCGGGCTGCGCGCCGACATGGACGCGTTGCCGCTGACCGAGCACAACGACTTTGTCTGGAAGTCGGCAACCCCCGGCCTGATGCACGGCTGCGGCCACGACGGCCATACCGCGATGCTGGTGGGCGCGGCGCGTTACCTGGCCGAGACGCGCAACTTCGACGGTACCGCGGTGCTGATATTCCAGCCCGGCGAGGAAGGCTACGCGGGCGCCAAGGCGATGATCGACGACGGCCTGTTCGCGCGTTTTCCGGTCGACGCGGTCTACGCCATGCACAACTGGCCGGCGATGCGACCCGGAACAGTCGGCATCAACCCCGGGCCGATGATGGCCGCCGCAGACCGGGTGACGATCGAGATCACCGGGCGCGGCGGACACGGTGCCCACGCCTACACGACGGTTGACCCGGTGCTGGTCGCCGCGCACATCATCACCGCGGTGCAGAGCATCGTCTCGCGCAATGTGCGCCCGGCCGACGGCGCGGTGATCAGCCTGTGCGCGATGCGCGCCGGCGAACTCGGCGCGATGAGCGTGATACCCGACTCGGCGACGCTGGTGGGGACGGTGCGCAGCTTCAGCGCCGCCGTGCAGGACCTGATGGAACGCCGCCTGACCGAGCTGTGCACCGCGGTGGCGATGGGCTTTGGCGCCACCGCGAGCGTGCGCTACCAGCGCATGTACCCGGCGACCATCAACAGCGCGGCGCAGGCGCATTTCGCCGCCGACGTGGCGCAGAGCCTGCTCGGCGCCGAGCAGGTGGTGCGCGACCTGGAGCCGAGCATGGGCTCGGAGGACTTCTCGTTCATGCTGCAGGCCAAGCCGGGTGCCTACCTGCGACTGGGGCAGGGCGAGGAAAACGGCGTCGGCAGCTGCTTCCTGCACAATAGCCGCTACGACTTCAACGACGCGGTGCTGCCGCTGGGCTCGGCGCTGCACGCGAGCCTGGTCGAGCAGTCGATGCCGTTGCAGGACTGAGGTCCGGCGCGGCTTCCCCCCATATGTTCGATGGTGCTCCAGAGGAACCGATATGAACCAGCTCGACGCGCTCAAACAGTTCACCACCGTGGTCGCCGATACCGGCGACTTCAAGCAGCTCGCGCAGTTCAAGCCGCAGGACGCGACGACCAATCCGTCGCTGATTCTCAAAGCGGTGCAAAAGGCCGACTACCAGCATCTGCTCAAGGACACGGTGGCCCAGTTCCGCGACCGGCCGCTCGACGAGACCATGGACCGGCTGCTGGTGCGCTTTGGCTGCGAAATACTGTCGCTGATACCGGGTCGCGTCTCGACCGAGATCGATGCGCGCCTGAGCTTTGACAGCAACGCCACCGTCACCCGCGGCGAGCGCATCATCGCGCTGTACCAGGCGCAGGGCATACCGGCCGACCGGGTGCTGATCAAGGTGGCGTCGACCTGGGAGGGCATACAGGCCGCCGCGCTGCTCGAGCGCCGCGGCATCCACACCAACCTGACGCTGTTGTTCGCCTTTTGCCAGGCGGTGGCCTGCGGCCAGGCGCGGGTGCAGCTGATATCGCCCTTCGTCGGGCGCATCTACGACTGGTACAAGAAGTCCGCCGGGGCGGCCTGGGTCGAGGCGGCGCACGCCGGCGCCAGCGATCCGGGCGTGCTGTCGGTGCGCCAGATCTATAACCACTACAAGAAGTTCGGCATCGCCACCGAAATCATGGGCGCGAGCTTTCGCAATGTCGGCCAGATCAGGGCGCTGGCCGGCTGCGACCTGCTGACGATCAGCCCGGAATTGCTCGCCACGCTGGCGGCTTGCGACGAGCCGCTGGAACGGGTGCTCGACGCCGGCGCCGCGCGCGCGCTCGACCTGCAACCGGTCAACTTTGACGAGGCGTCCTTTCGCTTTGCGCTCAATGAGGACGCGATGGCCAGCGACAAGCTCGCCGAAGGCATACGCGCCTTTTGTGCCGATACGGTGAAGCTCGAACACCTGATGCGCGCGGCCTGAGGCCCGGCCGTCGAAACCGGCCGCTGCGGCCAACAACCGGAGCCCGCACCATGACGCGAACCCGCTGCGACCGAACCCCCGCCTGGGGCGCATTGCGCGACACTTTTGGCGCCCGGGGTGCCGCTTTCGATCTGCGCCAGGCCTTTGCCAGCGACCCGGCGCGCTTTGACGCTTTCAGCCAGCAGGCGCCGCATGTGTTCGCCGACCTGTCGAAGAACCTGATCGACGCCGGCATCGAGGCGCAACTGCAGCAACTCGCGCGCGAGTGCGGCGTCCTGGAGCACCGCGACGCGATGTTCCGCGGCGACGCCATCAACGCCAGCGAAGGCCGCGCGGTCAAGCATTTTCTGTTGCGCAGCCCGTTGCCCGAGGGCCCCTGCGCCGACCCGGACCTGCAGGCGGTGCACGCCACGCTCGACGCGATGCTGCACTACGCCGAAGCGGTGCGCGCCGACAGCGCCATCACCGACGTGGTGAACATCGGCATCGGCGGCTCCGACCTCGGTCCGCAGATGGCGGTGCTCGCGCTCGACGCCTACGCGACGCCGGCCAAGCGGATGCACTTTGTGTCGAACGTGGACGGCCATGAACTGGCGTCCACGCTGGCACGGCTGCGGCCGCACAGCACGCTGTTCCTGATCGCCTCCAAGACCTTCAGCACCATCGAGACGATGACCAACGCGCGATCTGCCAAGCGTTGGTTCGAAGCCGGCGGCGGAACCGATATCGCGCGCCATTTCTGCGCGCTCACCAGCAATGTGGCAGCCGCCACCGACTTTGGGATCGATCGCACTTTCGGTTTTTGGGATTGGGTGGGCGGGCGTTATTCGCTCTGGTCGGCGATTGGGCTGCCGATTGCGGTCGCCATCGGCGCGCAGGGTTTCAGGGAGTTTCTCGCTGGCGCGCATGCGATGGACCGGCATTTTCAATCCGCAGCGCCCGCGGCCAACCTGCCGCTGCGTCTGGGCCTGCTTGACGTCTGGTACCGCAACTTCCACGGCTTTGGCAGCCGCAGCATCGCGCCCTACCACAGCGCGCTGCGCCGCTGGCCCGCCTATCTGCAGCAGTTGGAGATGGAGAGCAACGGCAAGCGCGTCGACGCGCAGGGCCAGGCGCTTGGCTTTGGCACGGCGCCGGTGCTGTGGGGCGAGAGCGGAACCAACGGCCAGCATGCGTATTTCCAGATGCTGCACCAGGGGAGCGACCGGGTGCCGGTCGAGTTTGTGGCGGTGCGCCAGCCCCGCCACGACCTGCCGGGCCACCATGCGCTGCTGCTGGCCAACGCGCTGGCGCAGGCGCAGGCGCTGATGGTCGGCAAAGCCGACGCTGGCGGTCAGCGCGACTTCCCGGGCAACCGCCCAAGCAGCTTCCTGCTGCTCGAGGCATTGAGCCCCGCCAGCTTGGGTGCGCTGATCGCCTTGCAGGAACACCGTGTCTTTGTCAGCGGCAGCGTGTGGGGGATCAACAGCTTTGACCAGTGGGGCGTCGAGCTGGGCAAGGTGCTCGCCGGTGACATCGCCCAGCGCCTGCGCAGCGGCGACCGCAGTGGCCTCGACGCCTCGACCGCAGGGCTGTTGGACCGGCTGCGCGGCGCTGACCGAGGCCTTGGGCTGGCGTGAACCTGGTCTTCGATTTTGGCGCCGTGCTCTTCGAGTGGCGCCCGGCGCTGCTGGTGCAGGCGAGTTTCCCGGCGCAGGCCGCAACGCCCGAGGCCGCCGGGGAGCTGGCAGGCGCCATCTTCCACCACCCGGACTGGCTGGAGTTCGACCGTGGGGTGCTGGCCTTGGATGCGGTGGTCGGGCGCACCGCGCAGCGGCTCGGGCTGCCGCAGGCGGCGGTGCAGGGCCTGATGTCCGGAGTCGGCGAGCGGCTGATGCCGATGGCCGACAGCGTCGCGCTGCTCGAGCGCCTGCGCCGACGGCGCGAGTCCTGCGGCGATGTGCGGCTGTACTTTCTGTCGAATATGCCCGCGCCCTACGCGCGCGTTCTGGAGCAGCGCCATGCCTTTGTGGGCTGGTTCGACGGCGGCATTTTTTCGGGTGACGCCAAGCTGATCAAGCCGCAGCCGGCGATCTTTGAGCTGCTGCAAAGCCGTTACGCGCTCGATCCGGCGAAGACGATTTTTATCGACGACCTGCCCGTCAATGTGCAGGCCGCCCGTGACTGCGGCTGGAAAGCGCTGCATTTCGAATCCGCCGCCGGGCTGCAACGGCAACTACAGGCGCACCTGGGCTGAACGCAGGCGCGTCGCGGGCGCCCAAAACAAAACCCCCGCAGAGCAGGCCCTGCGGGGGTTTTTGGGTTGCGAATCGCAAGCGCCACGGCCATCCGAAATGGCCTGTGGCGCCCGGCAGATTACATGCCCATGTCGCCCATGCCGCCCATGCCGCCCATGCCGCCGCCGCCCATGCCGCCGCCGCCCATGCCGCCAGCGCCGGACTCATCCTTTGGCGCTTCAGCGATCATCGCTTCGGTGGTCAGCATCAGCGACGCGACCGATGCGGCGTTTTGCAGCGCGGTGCGGGTCACCTTGGTTGGGTCCAGAATGCCCATTTCGATCATGTCGCCATAGGTGTCGTTGGCTGCGTTGAAGCCATAGTTGCCCTTGCCGGCCAGCACCGCATTGACCACCACCGATGCCTCGCCGCCTGCGTTGTAGACGATTTCGCGCAGCGGGGTCTCGATGGCGCGCATTACCAGCTTGATGCCGGCGTCCTGGTCGGCGTTGTCGCCCTTGATGACACCAGCAGCCTGCTTGGCGCGCAACAGCGCAACGCCACCGCCGGCAACGATGCCTTCTTCGACAGCAGCACGGGTAGCGTGCAAAGCGTCTTCAACGCGCGCCTTCTTCTCTTTCATTTCGACTTCGGTGGCAGCGCCGACCTTGATCACGGCAACGCCGCCGGCGAGTTTTGCAACACGCTCCTGGAGTTTTTCGCGGTCGTAATCGGAAGTCGCCTCTTCGATCTGTACGCGCACCTGCTTGACGCGCGCTTCGATGTCTGCGGCAGCGCCGGCACCGTCGATGATGATGGTGTTTTCCTTGCCCACTTCAACGCGCTTGGCCGAACCGAGGTCGGCCAGCGTCACTTTTTCAAGCGTCAGGCCGACTTCTTCGGCGATCACTTTGCCGCCGGTCAGAACCGCGATGTCTTCGAGCATGGCCTTGCGGCGGTCGCCGAAGCCTGGTGCCTTGACCGCTACCACTTTGAGGATGCCGCGGATGGTGTTGACCACCAGGGTGGCCAGCGCCTCGCCTTCGACGTCTTCCGAGATGATCAGCAGCGGACGACCCGACTTGGCTACCTGCTCGAGCGTGGGCAGCAGGTCGCGGATGTTGCTGATCTTCTTGTCGTACAGCAGCACGAAGGGGTTTTCCAGCAGGGCCGCTTGTTTCTCGGGGTTGTTGATGAAGTAGGGCGACAGGTAGCCGCGGTCAAACTGCATGCCTTCGACGACGTCGAGCTCGGACTCGAGCGACTTGCCGTCTTCCACCGTGATAACGCCTTCTTTGCCGACCTTGTCCATCGCATCGGCGATGATCTTGCCGATGGCTTCGTCGGAGTTGGCGGAGATCGAACCGACCTGCGCAATTTCCTTGGAGGTGGTGGTGGCTTTGGATGCTTTCTTGAGCTCAGCGACCAGGGCAGTGACGGCCTTGTCGATGCCACGCTTGAGGTCCATCGGGTTCATTCCAGCGGCGACATACTTCATGCCTTCGTGGATGATGCTCTGCGCCAGCACGGTGGCGGTGGTGGTGCCGTCGCCAGCAATGTCAGAAGT